>CAYMTH010000595.1:0-3877 GCA_964393235.1 uncultured Solibacteraceae bacterium
GGAAGGGGCGGGTTGTCGTGCGGGGACAGGCTGAAGCCTTTCCCCGACGGGAGGGCGTTGGTGGGCGGCGGGAAGGGGCGGGTTGTCGTGCGGGGACAGGCTGAAGCCTTTCCCCGACGGGAGGGGGTCGGGTTGTGGGTAGGGGAATTCCTGGGTGACAGGCACCTAGGAAGGGTCCTAGGGTTGCTGGGAGTGTTGTTCGCGGAGGACGCGGGGGTCGTCCATGCGGGGGCCGGGCTTGGGGTCGAGCGGGTCGCGGGCCTTGGCCGGGTCGAAGAGCTCGGGACGGATCGGCTTCAACGTGAACGGCGTGAAGTCGGGTTGGGTCGTGAAACAGTCGGACAGGTCGGCGGCGGTCGCGTCGAACAGGTTCAGCGGCGGTAGGCCGAGGATCCGGAACGACGTCTTCAGGATCGACGGGAAACTGGTGTTGGTCTTCGACACGTAGTTCTTGCGGGCGTAGGGGCTGGCGACCAAGAGGATCGACCGGTGCGAGTCGACGTGGTCGACGCCACCCTGCGCGTCGTCCTCGGTGACAAAAACGGCCATCTGCTTCCACCAGGGGCTCTTCGACAGAAACTCCATGATGCGGCCGAGGGCGTAGTCGTTGTCGGCGACGTAGGAGGCCGCGAAGGGGTAGCCGTCCTCGGGGCGGGGGCGGGCGGTGTGGTCGTTGGGGAGGTGAATGAACAGCAGGCGCGGGAAGGATTCGCCGCCGAGGATGTACTTCTTTTCGATCTCGGCGATGAAGGCGTTGGCGCGGAACTGGTCGGGGATGTTGGTGTTGTAGCCGGGGTAGTCGCGGGAGCTGTTCAGGTAGAGCGGGTCCGGCATGGGCACGTTCGTCAGGAAACGGGCGCCGGTGGGCTTGAGGCCGGGACCTTCGTCGATGCCGGAGAGTTCGAAGCCTTCGCCGAAGTTGCGGAAGGTGATCTTGTGGCGGTCGAGATGGTGCCAGAGGGCGCCGGCTTCGAGGTACTCCTCGGGGTGGACCGACGAGTTTGAGCCGGTGAAGAGGAGGCGGCCGGGGGCGGAGGTCGGGAGGCGGAAGTTCTTCTTGCCTCCGTAGGCGGCCATCAGGGTCGACTCGGTCCAGGCGTTCGGGTAGGAGCCGACGACCCAGTGGTGGCCGTCGACGGAGACCTCGCTATCGGCGTAGAAGTTGTCGGAGAAGGCGAACTGCTCGGCGAGGGCGTGGTGGTTGGGGGTGACGTTGACGCTCTTGAGCGGCATGCGCTCCTGGAGGCCGCCGCGCTCGGAGGCGACGACGGCGTACTGGCCGTAGCGGGCGAGGTCCCACGCGCCGTTGACGGGGGAGTTGGCGGCGGAGACGACGTCGCCGAAGACCTCGTCGAACGTGCGGTTTTCCTTGACGATGATGACGACGTACTGGAGGGCCGCGGGGAGGGCGGGTGGCGGGGCGGCGGGGTGGAAGCCGTTCAACTGGAAGACGCGGGCGGTGTGCTTGGCGTAGTCGGCGGGGGCGGGGACGGGGTAGATGGAGATCGACCCGCGGCGCTGGTCCATGACGAAGCTGTTTTCGTAGGCCTTGGTGAGGGAGGCGTTGGGGCCGGTGCCGTTGCCCTTGGCGTTGGTCACGTACATCTGGCCGTCGCGGACGACGATGCGGGTGGGGAACCAGCCGGCGGGGAGGTGAGCGGCGAGCTTGCGGGTTTTGAGGTCGATGACGCCGACGGCGTTGATGCCGGCTTCGGCGACGTAGAGGGTCTGACCGTCGAGGGTGAGGCCGGTGGGTAGGATGCCGCGGAGGTTTTCGAGGCCGGGGATGCGGAGGAGGATCTGGTCGACGACGTCGAGCGACTTGGCGTCGATGACGGTGACCGAGTCGTTGTGGCCGTTGGCGACGTAGATGTGGGAGTCATCGGCGGCGACGGCGGAGGGGCTGGAGCCGCCCTTGCTGGCGGGGCCGAAGGGGAGGCCGGTGGGGATGAACTTTACGACTTTGGGCTGGGCGGGATCGGCGACGTCGATGACGGTGAGGGAGTTCGATTCCTTGACGTTGGGCGAGCCGAGGCCGGGGACCTGGATGGTCTGGCCGGCGGCGTTGACGCGCTCGGCGCCCTGCTCGGCTTCTTTGGAGGGGAAGCCGAAGGCGGCGAAGGGGAGGCCGGTGGCGCGGGCGTCGGCCTTGGTGGCGCCGGGGAGGGCGCTGTACTCGAACATGCCGATGTTGGTGACGTAGACGCGTTTGGCGTCGGGGGAAAGGGCGATGGCGAAGGGCAGGCGGCCGGTGCGTACGCTGGCGAGGATGCGGTGTTTGCGGGTGTCGATGACGGCGACGCGGAAGTTGGCCTGGTCGACGACGTAGAGGATGTGGCGGTTGGCGTCGAAGGCGATGTCGCCGGTGTAGGAGTCGGCGAAGCCACCGGTGTTGAGGTCGTAGAGGTGTTTGCGTTTGCCGGTAGCGATGTTGAGCAGGCGGACGCGGCCGGAGTTGCCTTCGCTGGCGTAGATGTCGTCGTTGTTTTCGAAGGCGAGGCCCATGAAGATGGACCGGAACTCGTCCTCTTCCTCGGGTTCGGCGTCGGGTTTGCGGGAGGCGTCGCGGTGGTCGATGCGCCAGCCGTCGGCGCGGTGGTCGAGGAGGGTGAGGGAGAAGCCGCGGGGGCCGCCGTCGGCGGAGACGACGCGTTTGCCGTTGGGGGAGACGGCGAGGCCCCATGGGCCGGGGCCGGTGAGGTACTGGCGGCCGAGGGGGGCGGTGGAGCGGCCGCCGGGGATGATGGATTCACCGCCCGGGCGTTTGACGACGGGGCGGGCGCCGGCAGGCGGGCGGTAATCGGCCGCGATGGCGAGGAAACAGAAGAAGATTGCGGCGAAGAGGGCCCTCATGACGGTACTCTGTTCATTATCCAATGAACAAGGCGACAACTAAGCTGTACACGTTTGAGCAGTATTTTCTGAAGAACTCGAGCCAGGGGGCGCGGCTGCACGGATGGCTGGAAGAGGCGTGGCTGCCGGCTTACACGCGGCGGACGGGGTCCGATTCGGTGCTGGTGATGGACGCGGTGGTGGCGGACCATATGCCGCAGGTGGCGGTGGTGGCGGAGTGGGAATCGTTCGCGCAGTGGCAGGAGACGCGGCAGGCGATGCGCGCCGACGCGGACATGCGGGCGGCGCTGGCTTATTGGGAAGATCACGCGGAGCCGCCGTACGAGCATTATTCCTCGTCGCTGCTGGAGCAGACGCACTATTCGCCGGCGCTGACGGCGGGCGGGGCGGAAAAGGGGCGGGTGTTCGAGCTGCGGGTTTACCATGCGCCCACGTTTCGCCAGCTGCGGGCGCTGCACGACCGGTTCGAAGGGCCGGAGATTCCGATTTTCCACCGCTGCGGGATTCACCCGGTACTGTACACGTCGGCGCTGTTCGGGCCGCTGATGCCGAACCTGATCTATTTCACGCCGTTCGATTCGCTGGGGGCGCGGGAGGCGGCGTGGGCGAAGTTCCAGGCCGATGAGGAATGGATCCGGGTGCGGACGGAGTCGATTGCGGAGCACGGGCAGATCAACGCGTTCTTCAAGGTCGGGTTGTATAAGGCCACGGGCTATTCGCCGGTGAAGTAGCGGTGCGGCGGCGATCGTTTTTCTCTCTGGCGCTGGGTGCGGCGGGGGCCGGGGAGCCGGTGTGGGTGGTGGCGCACCGGGGCGCGATGCGGATGGCGCCGGAGAACACGATCGCCGCGTTTGACCGGGCGGCGGAGGCGGGTGCGGATTACGTCGAGATCGACGTGCGGGCGACGGCGGACGGGGCGCTGGTGCTGATGCACGACGCGCGGGTGGACCGGACGACGGACGGGCGGGGGGCGGTGGCGGAGATGACGCTAACCGAGGTGCGGCGGCTGCGGCCGGCGGTGCCG
>CAYMTH010000596.1:0-3872 GCA_964393235.1 uncultured Solibacteraceae bacterium
AGCAGCCACCCCGCCACCGCCGCCACCGGCCGCAGCGTCGTCAATACCGCCAGGAACCCGATCACCACCACCCCGTTCATCACCGGCACGATGATCACGTTCGCCGCCATCCCGCTCAGCGACGCCCGGTGAAAGTAGAGCGCCATCGGCAGCGCCAGCGCCACCTGAACCACCGCCGACAGCATGAAAATCTCGTACAACTGCACCGCCGTCCGC
This sequence comes from uncultured Solibacteraceae bacterium, assembly GCA_964393235.1. GTDB lineage: Bacteria > Acidobacteriota > Terriglobia > Bryobacterales > Bryobacteraceae. The sequence continues at coordinate 217 of CAYMTH010000596.1, forward strand.
ACCAACAGCGCCACCGCCTTCTGGCAGAGCTTCTCCGGAACCCGCGTCCAGATCGCGATCGTCTGCGCGATCAGCCGCGCCTCCACCCGCTTCGAACAGACCCACCACTCCAGATCCAGGTCCATCTGCACCCGCCCCAGGTCGCGGAACCCTTCCACCAGCGGCCGCGTGTGCGCCTCGAACAGAGGCCCGACGAGCGCCGCGATCGCCAGAACACTCAACACGCTCAACTGAAAACTGCTCTCAAAAAGCTGGGCCGGGTCGGCCAGCAGGAAACACGTCACCACCGCCGCCAGCGAGTTCAATACGTGCGTCCGCCGGTGCCAGTGCCGGCTCAACAAAAAGAGCGTGAACCCGCCTGCCGCCCTCCCGATCGGAGCCGTCATCCCGCTCGCCCCCGCGTACGTCCACGCCGCCAGAAACGCCAGCACCAGCGATAGCGCCGGCTGCCCCGTCGAATACCGCAGCACGAACAGCAGGTACCCGGCCAGCACCGTTAAGTGCAGCCCGCTGATCACCAGCGCGTGGTATGTTCCCGTTCGCCGGTAATGCTCCGTCCACGCCTTCTCCAGCCGCGTGTTCTCCCCCGTCAGCACCGCCTGCATCATCAGCGTCTTGTACGCGTCGCCCGCATACAACTTCTCCAGCCGTTCCAGCGCCGTCGACCGCAGCCCGAACAGCCACCCCTCCACCTTCGACCCGCACTCCCCCTCCAGCACCTTCACCTCCGCCCCGGTCCGCGTCGAGATGTTCCAGTAGATGCCCCGCCGCGCCAGATACCCCTCGTAGTCGAAGGCCCCCGGGTTCCCGAAGTTGTGCGGTGGCCGCGCCCGCCCCTCGAACTCCACCCGCTGCCCGTAGCGCAGCCGCGGCGGCGCCTGCCCCTCCCGCAGGTTCAACGACACCCGCCCCCGCGCCCCGGGTTCCAACTCCAGCGTGAACTGCTCCCGGTTCTCGGAAAACACCGGCGGTTCCACCACGCACCCCTCCAGCACCACCGTGTCCATCGCCCCCGCGTCCAGCACCGGAGCCGGCCCAGGCTTGTGCCACAACGCCGCGCCAATCCCCACCGCCGCGCAGGCCAGTCCCGCGCACATCCGCCGTCGCCACGCCGACCCGGGAAACACCGCAAGGCCAGCAAAAACAAGCAGATACAGCCCAACCTCGGCCGCCGAAAACGCCGTCAGCCGCTCCAGCAACACGCCCGCCGCCACGCCGATCGCCGGCACAAGCAGCGGCTCGTTCCACACGTTTCCTGGGTTGGCGGCCGCCCCCGGCATATAAACGGTAGTGCCCGCTCCGGGCCAAATCTCTCAGAAAAGTAAACTGAAAGGGTGAAGTATTTGTTATCTCTCGTGTTCGCGATGTCCGCCGCCGCGCAGGTCACCACCGGCGCGCTCACGGGCCGCGTGCTCGATCCCTCCGGCGCCGCCGTCCCGTCCGCCGTCGTCGTCCTCACCGATCCCGCCCGCGGCTTCCGCCGCGAAACCACCACCGCCATCGACGGCTTCTACCGCTTCCCCCTCCTTCCCGCCCACTCCTATAACCTCTCCACCGAAGTCCCGAACTTCGCCCCCTTCACCCGGACCGGCATCGCCATCAACCCCGGCCAGACCCGCCGCGAAGATCTCACGCTCGCCCTCGCCGGCGCCAAAACCGTCGCCGAAGTCGCCGCCACCACCCGCACCCCCTCCGAATCCGCCCAGGTCGGCCTCACCCTCGACGCCGAACGCATCGCCACCCTCCCCCTCAACCGCCGCGACTTCCTCCAACTCGCCCTCCTTGCTCCCGGCGTCTCGCCCCCCGTCCAGGACTCCGAACTCTCCTCCCGCGGCGCGTTCGCCATGCACGCCTCCGGCGCCCGCGAAGAGTTCAATCAGTTCCTCCTCGACGGCGTCGACAACAACGACCCCTACAACAACCGCTTCCTCCTCCAGCCCCCCGTCGAAACCATCCAGGAGTTCCGCGTCGAAACCAACTCCTACGGCGCCGAGTTCGGCCGCTCCGCCGGTGGCCAGATCAACATCATCACCCGCTCCGGCTCCAACTACTGGCACGGCGAGCTCTTCGAATACTTCCGCAACCGCGAACTCGACGCCCGCAACTTCTTCGAATCCCCCGCCGAATAGGCCCGCTACCAGCGCAACCAGTACGGCGGCGCCCTCTCCGGCCCCCTCCAGGCCGACAAATCCTACTTCTACGCCAACTTCGGCGGCCTCAACGAACGCCGCGGCTACTCCCGCCTCGGCGTTGTCCCCTCCCCCACCCAGCGCACCGGCGACCTCACCGGCATCGGCAAACCCGTCATCGACCCCTTCGCCCAGCGTCCCTTCCCCGGCAACATCATCCCCCCCAGCCGCATCCACCCCCTCGCCCCGAAAGTTCTCGATCTTTTCCCCCAAACCAACCTCTTCCAGCCCGTCCTCCGCGACACCCTCCCGCAAGGCTCCGGCCGCATCGACACCCACGGCTTCAACTTCCGCTACTCCTACGGCCGCCAGAACCTCTTCGAACCCTACGCCGAAGAGTCCCAGTCCATCCCCGGCTTCGGCAACAAGGTGACCAACTCCGGCCACAACGCCATGGTCCACCACACCCGCGCCTTCTCGCCCCGTGTGCTCAACTCCCTCCGCGCCGGCTTCTCCCGCGGCTTCCGCCAGGTTCTGCCCGAAAACAGCGACCGCAACATCGGCCAGGAGTGGGGCGTCAACTGGCTCAACGTCCGCCCCCGCGACTTCGGCTACCCCCTCATCAACGTCCAGGGCTTCTCCTCCGTCGGCGACGCCACCCCGCTCCCCATCGGCCGTCACTCGACCACCTACCAGCTCACCGAAAGCCTGCAAATCCAGCGCGGCCGCCATCTCTTCAAACTCGGCGCCGACCTCCGCCGCCAGGAGGTCAACGGCTACCTCGACTACTTCGCCCGCGGCCAGCTCACCTTCGGCGGCGCCCTCACCGGCTCCGGCATCGGCGATCTCCTCCTGGGCTTCCCGCAAACCGCCATCCAGGCCCAGTTCGACAACCCCCAGACCCTAAAGAGCTACTTCACCGGCCTATGGTTCCAGGACGATTGGAAGCTCTCCCCGCGCCTCACCCTCAACCTCGGCCTCCGCTACGAGTACTTCATGCCCCCCGTCGACCGCTTCGACCGAATGGCCGCCTTCGACCCCGCCACCGGCCGCCTCGCCCGCGTCGGCACCAACGGCATCCGCCGCTCCGTCATGGCCCCGGACCGCAACAACTTCGCCCCCCGCCTCGGCCTCGCCTACTCCCTCAACCCCAACACCGTCGTTCGCGCCGGCTACGGCCTCTTCTACGACGCCGGCATGTTCGTCGTGAACTCCTCCCAGTACTTCAACCCGCCCTACTTCGCCATCCGCGTCTGGTTCCCCACCGCCACCGTCTTCCCGTCCCTCACCAACCCCTTCCCCTCCAACGGCGGCATCGTCCCCCCGGCCACGCTCAATACCGTCAGCCCCGACGCCTCCACCTCCTACCTCCAGCACTGGAGCTTCTCCCTCGACCGCCAGATCGCCCGCGACACCACCGTCACCCTCGCCTATGTCGGCTCCAAGGGCACCCGCCTGGTCCGCTCCCGCGATCTCAACCAGCCCCTTCCGCTCCCCGGCAACCCCCAGGCCAACCGCCCCACCCCC
>CAYMTH010000597.1:0-3865 GCA_964393235.1 uncultured Solibacteraceae bacterium
AACCTACGGTGGCGTGGCGGTGCGGACGTGCGCGGGGTTGACGATGCCGGCGGTGGCGGCGGGGCCGGTGATCCTGCTGCCGGCGGCGGCGGAGGGTTGGCCGGAGCAGCGATTGGAGATTGTGTTGGCGCACGAGCTGGCGCACGTGCGGCGGAAGGATTTGTGGTGGCGGCTGGCGGGGACGCTGGCGTGCTGCGTGTACTGGTTTCACCCGCTGGCCTGGTGGGCCGCGGCTCAGCAACGAAAGGAAAGCGAAATGGCTTGTGACGATCGGGTTTTGACGGTTTGCGGCGCGGAGGCGTACGCGGAGGAGCTGGTGGCGGTGGCGCGGGAGGCGGCGGGGCGGACTACGCCCGCGGCGGTGATGGCGATGGCGAAGCCGCGGGAGTTGGAGGGGCGGCTGGTGGCCGTGCTCGACGGGACGCGGCGGCGGGGTGCGGTGTCGTGGATGGGCGTGTTGGGCATGGTGGTGGCGGGGTTGGTGGCGGTGACGCCGATGGCGGCGTGGCAGGACGCGGGCGTGCAGATGAAGGGGACGGTGCGGGACGTGGTGGGCGTGATTCCGGGGGCGAAGGTGGTGCTGAAGGGGACGTCGGACTATACGTTCGAGACCGGGCCGGACGGGGTCTACACGGTGACGGGCGTGCCGGAGGGCGAGTACTCGATCGAGGTGTTGAAGCCGGGGTACGCGCGGCTGCAGATCGCGAAGCGGAAGATCGGGACGGGTGAGACGGCGCGGGCGGACCTGTATCTGCAGCTCGGGCAGATTCGGGAAACGTTGACCGTGGACGGCGGGAAGGCGGGCGGCGGCGGGGAGGCCGCGGCGGAGGGGCCGAAGCGGATTCGTGTGAGCGGGAACGTGCAGGCGGCGAAGATCGTGAAAATGGTGCGGCCGGTGTATCCGGCGGAGGCGAAGGCGGCCGGGGTGCAGGGGACGGTGCGGATGTCGGCGGTCGTCGGGAAAGAGGGCGACGTGATCGGGCTGACGCTGCTGATGGCGCCGTCACCGGAGCTGGCTCGGTCGGCGATGGAGGCGGTGAACCAGTGGAAGTACACGCCGACGCTGCTGAACGGGGCGCCGGTGGAGATTCAGACGATGGTGGACGTGAACTACACGCTGGCGAAGTAGGTTCGCCGGTAATTGCTGGTGCCCGGGGCGGGACTTGAACCCGCACTCTCCTTGCGGAAAAACGGATTTTAAGTCCGTTGCGTCTGCCGGTTTCGCCACCCGGGCACTGGCTTGTACGATTCTACCGTTTCAGGGGCGGGGAGTCGATTGAACCGGTGTCCGCATGGAGCGGGTGAGAATGCGCAACCTGGGGAAATTGGCGCAGGTGGGCGGACGGAACAGGCTGCAATTGCGGGCGGAACGGCGTGGCACGCCGATTGCAATTCGGGAGGCGAAGTCCAGAAGGAGGCATTACCAATGCCTGAAGTGAATATCACCAAGACCCCGAAAACGGAGACCGGTTTGAACCGGATGTTCGGGTTTGACCCGTTCTTTGAAAGCGGCATCTTCCGGATGAACCCGTTCGCGATGATGCGGCAGTTTACCGAGGAAATGGAAAAGGCGTTCGGCGCGCAGTCGGCGGAAATGAAACAGATCGCGGAATGGAAGCCGGCGATCGAAATCAAAGAAGCGAAAGACAAGCTGACGGTGAAGGCCGATCTGCCGGGCGTGAAAGACGCGGATGTGAAAGTCAGTGTGACCGACGGAAGGCTGACGAGCGCGCTGCCGGAGGGCGCCAAGCTCGACATGGCGACGGCGAAGTTTGCCGACGGCGTGCTGGAGGTGACCGTGCCGATTCCGGAGATGGCGAAACGGCGCGTGGAGATCCCGATCGAAGGGGCCGCGAAGCCGAAAGAGACCGCGCATTAGGGCGGGCACGAGCGGGTGACAGAGCCGGGGGCGGCGCGCGCAGACGCCGTCCCCGGCCGGCGCCAGGGAGGGGCCTATGCCTTCGAAACAGTTCCACTTCCGGTCGACGGCGCGGGAGAAGGTCCTGCACGGCGCGGAGATTCTCGCCGACGCGGTGCGGGTGACTCTGGGGCCGAAGTCGAAGTGCGTGCTGATCGAGAAGCAGTATGGGCGCCCCCTGGTGTGCAACGACGGGGTGACGATCGCGAAGGAAGTGACGCTGAAGGATCCGGTAGAGAACCTCGGCGCGCAAATGATCCGGGAGGCGGCGGAGCGGACGGGCGAGAGTGTCGGCGACGGCACCAGCACGTCCACCGTGTTGGCCCACGCCATCCTGGCCGAGGGGGTGCGGAACATCGCGGCGGGGGCGAGCGCGATCGACCTCAAACGAGGATTGGACCGTGGACTGAAGACGGCGGTGGGGGCGATCAAGACGCTCTCGCGGCCGGTGAACTCGCGTTTGGAAACGGTGCACGTGGCGACGATTTCGGCGCACAACAACCCGGAAGTCGGGGAGATGGTGGCCGAGGCGCTGGCGCGGATCGGACCGGACGGAGTGGTGACGGTGGAGGAGGCGCGGACGACGGAGACCTCGATCGAATCGGTGGAAGGGTTGCAGTTCGACCGGGGGTATCTGTCCCCGTACTTTGTGACCGACGCCGAGAAGATGGAGGCGGTTGTGGACGAACCGTTTCTGCTGTTCAACGAGAAGAAGCTGTAGAGTAGGAATGACATGCTGCCGCCGTTGGAGCGGGTGGCAAAGTCGGGCCGTCCGCTGCTGGTGGTGGCCGAAGACGTCGATGCGGAAGCACTGGCGACCCTGGTGGTGAACCGGCTGCGCGGTTCGCTGCCCGGGGCGGCGGTGAAGGCGCCGGGGTTCGGAGACCGGCGGCGGGCGATGCTGGAGGACATGGCGATCGTGACGGGCGGGAACGTGCTGGCCGAGGAGCTGGGACGGAAGCTGGAGAACGTCGATCTGGGAGATCTGGGGACGGCGCGGCGCGTGGTGATCACGAAAGACACGACGACGATCATCGGGGGCGGCGGAGACAAGGCGCGGATCACGGGAAGATGCAACGAGATCCGGAAACAGATGCAGGAGACCACCTCGGAATACGACAAGGAAAAGCTGCAGGAGCGGCTGGCGAAGATCACGGGGGGCGTGGCGGTGATCCGCGTGGGGGCGCCGTCGGAGGCGGAGTTGAAGAACCTGAAGGAGGCCTTCGACGACGCGATCAGCGCGACGCGGGCGGCGGTGGAGGAAGGGATCGTGCCGGGGGGCGGGCTGGCGCTGCTGCGGGCGATTCCGGCGGTGGAGGAAGAAGAGAAGAAAGTGGACGGGGACGAGCGGACGGGGATCCGGATCCTGAAGCGGGCGCTGGAGTCGCCGGTGCGGCAGATCGCGGAGAACTCGGCGGCCGACGGGGGCGTGGTGGCGGACCGGATGCGGTCGGGGACGGGGAACCTGGGGTTCGATGCGTCGAACGGGACCTATGTCGATTTGATGGAGAGCGGGATTATCGACCCGACGAAAGTGGTGCGGGTAGCGCTGGAAAACGCGGTCTCGGTGGCGAGCGTGCTGCTGCTGACGGAGGCGACGCTGACGGAGTTGCCGGAGCCGAAGCCGGCGATGGCGGGCCAGGCGATGATGCCGGAGGGTTAAAGGAACTCGGCGGTGATGCCGTGGCGGGCGGCGAAGAGGGATAGCTCGGCGGTGGTGCGGAGGCCGGTCTTTTCCACGATGTTGTTTTTGTGGAACTCGACGGTGCGGGGGGAGACGTTGAGGATGGCGGCGGCCTCCTTCATGGTCTTGCCCTCGGCGAGGAGTTGGAGCACTTCGCGCTCGCGGGTGGTGAGGCCGTCGGCGAGGCCGGGGGCGTCGTGCGGGGCGCGGTGGAGGCTTTCGATGACGCTGCCGGCGATGCGCGGGGAGATGAAGATGCGGCC
>CAYMTH010000598.1:0-3864 GCA_964393235.1 uncultured Solibacteraceae bacterium
GCATTGTCACCGGCGTCCCCCCTCCGGCCGCGTACACGCTGAAACAGTACTGGTGCTGCCCGGAAGCCGGGATCGTCTGCGCAATCGCCAGGTTCGCCGCGCCCGTGTTCACCAGCATCGTCGCCCGCGTCGTCTCCCACGGATCGGGCAGCCCGGCCGTCACGTCGATCCCCGGGCCCACCGTCCACGCGCCCTGCTCGTAGTCCTCCGACCACTTCAACAGGTTCGCCGCGGGGTCCAGAAAAACAAAGGTTTCCAGCCGCCCCTCGCACGCGTCGAAGAGCGTGTCGATCGCCCCCCGCTCCCCGTCCGTCAGCCCCGCGTATTCCAGGGTCCAAAACACTCGCGCTCCCTGCGGGTCGTAGTAACTCCGCAGCCGTCCGTCGAGCGATTCATGCCGCACGACACGCTCGTGCCGTTCCCGCCGCAGCGGGTACTGCCCCGCCGTTCGGGTCTCCAATTGTGGGAAATAGCGCATAATTCACCTGTTCTGCCGGACAATCAGCGTTGTCCGGCCGTCGTGGAATCCCGTGTAATCGAAATACGCCTCCGGCTCCTCCAGGCTGCACTCGGTGTACTCCGTTTCGTCCCACGGATCGACAAACCGGAACGTCCCGTAGCCGCCCTGCTCTTCGAGGAAAAACGCCTCCAGAGCGTCCACCTCCTCGTCCGATAGCGCCGACAGCCGGATCACCCACCGCCGCAGCGGCGTCCCGAACTCCCGGTATCGCTGTTCGCTCCCGTCCATAAACCGCAGCACCTGGGTCGAATACTGCGTCACTCGCTGCGCCGGATACTGCGCCACGGCGCCCGTCTTCAACCGGGGAAATTCTGCCATTGCCTTGCTCCTTCACTTACTCCCAATCTCGTAACTGCGCCGCCTAAAATGAGCGGCCCGGGAGTCCTCCGATCCTCCCGGGCCGCGCCCCCGGCTTATAACTCGCTCACCACGTCGTTCAACCGGTTCGACTCGAGCATCGCCTCCCGCACCGCCCGCGCGATGTCCTCCCGCCGGTCCAGAAACGACTGGCTGTCCATCGCCTGCACGTTCACCGTGATCGACGGACCCCCGTTCGCGGCCGGCGCCGGACCCGCCTCCGTCGCCGGCCGCCCCGCCGTCCCGCCCACGCCCGGAACGTATGTCCGGATGCGGTCGCCAATTCCCCGGTCGATGCCCACCGTCTCCCCGCCGGCCCGTATCCACGCTTCCGCGAAGATCGGCGCCGGCAGTTCGTACTTCTCGAGCGGCGGCAGCTCGGGCTCCTTCTTCCGGCCCACCCCGAACAGCCGCAGCAGCGCCCCCACCACCGGGAGCAGCGTCAACCCGCCCCCGCCGGCCACTCGCGCCGCTGTCGATACGGCCCGGCTCACTCCCGTCTCCTCGCCGTCCGCCCGGCCCAGCAGGCTGCCCGCCAGGCCCGTCGCGCCGCTCGCGCCCTGTAACTTGCTCAGTAACTGCATCAGATCATCGTTCGCCATGTTTCTTCTCCCGCTGTAACTCACCCTCCAGGACCGTGAACGCTTCCACGCTCTTGGCCGGATACTCGCGTAAGTCGCCGCCCCCCATCCGCCACGCGTGATGCTCCTCGAGCAGCGTCAGGCTCGACGGCCGGATGTAGGACTGCGGACACTCCGTGATCAACACCTCGCCCCGCGCCCACACCGGACGCTCCCCCTCCCGTTCGCACGCCGGCAGAAACCCGCACCGCCGCTGCTTTTCCAGGCCGTTCCTTCGGCATTCGTCGCACTTCCACGCGGCCTGGTTCGCGAATTGAAACTGGAAGGCGACGATTAGTTTTTTCGCTCTTCCTCGTTCAGGAACAGCTCGTTCTTCACCGTGTCTACGATCTCCCGCGCCAGCGCGTCCGGCCCCCGCTCCAGCAGGTTCTCCGTCCGCACCTCCTCCCCGTCGATCGTCAAACCCTCGATCTCCGTCAGCCCCCACCGGATGTACAACTCGTCCATCCGCGCCCGGATCTCGGCCGCCTGCGCCGCGTCCACCACGCTGTCTCCCGCCATGTGGAACGCCAGCTTCTCCCCCGTCTCCCGGATCAATCCAACCAACTCCATACGCCGGGTTAGCGACAGCCGTCGCACCCGGAATCGCACGCCTGGGCAGGCGCGCGATTCCACCGTCTTGTAGCTTTCGTAGTTCATGTCTCGTCACGCAAATGCGATCTGAATCTCGTCGTCGTTCGACCCCTGCGCCGCGCTCAGCGAAAAGGCCCATTCCAACCGCGGCTGCCGGTCGTCGAACTCCGGCGCCTCCGGCACCACCGCCGGCAGGTACACCCCGCACAGCTGCCCCGCGCTCTGCCCCAGCTGGAACATCACGCTCACCGGCGTCCGGTTCCGCGCCGCCTGGTACAGCGCCATCGTCGCCGCGTCGTCCCGCTCGTACAGCCGGAACTTCACGCCCACCTCGCGCTCCCCCGCCGCGATGCACGTCGGCCCCGCGAACCCGAACTCCCGCTTCCGCATGTCCACGTTGTTCCGGATCTCGATCTCCGCCTCGATCAACGTGAAAAACTGCGTCGGCGACGTCCCGATCCACACCTGCCCGATGTGCCCCGGAATGATGTTGTAGTCCACGCCCGCCGTCGCCGGCTCGGGCGGAAACTCAGTCAACCCCGCCACCCCGCTCGCGAACGTGCTGCTGTCGATCAACTCCCGCGCCTCGCCTCCGAACTCGAACTCGTGGTAGTCGGCGTTGATCTTGATCTTCATCCGGTCCACCCCCGCGCCGGCCAGCAGCCGCTGCACCGCCGTCGTAGGGCTCCAGTAATCGAACACGCTCACGCTCGGCAGCTGCGTCGCCGGGCCGTACGTGATCGTCGGGTTCATCGGCGACCCGTTCGTCGGCGTCAGCGTGAACGGCGCGTTCAACTCCACCGTCGTCGCGTTGATCACCACCGCGACAAACCGGATCTCGCCGCCGAAGCTCACCGCGTGCCCGGCCTCCAGCCCGTGCGCCGCCGTGAACGTCACCTGGTTGCCCGCGCCCGTCGAGGCCACCGTCAGCGCCCCGCCAAACACCGGCGCCGCGCCCAGCGCCCCGCGGATCAACGGCCCGTAGGACGGCTCGGCGTTGATGTTCGCCCAGTTCGTCATGTACGTGCCGATCTGATACTGCGTCCGCGTCCGCGCTCCCGACGGGATCCCCGCCCGCGTCCGCGTCCCCGTCTTATCCCGCCGCGGCCCCTGCAGCGTCTCGTGCTGTATCCCCAGCCGGACCGCCGGTATCCGGTTTTCCGCCCCCGCCGCCGTCACCGTGCCGAAGCCGGTTTCCAGCGTCGCGTATAAGCGGTTCTGTTGCGAAGAAATGTAACATGCCATATCTGTTCCTTCCGTTCCCCTGTTCGTCGCGCTACGCGCTCACCTGGACTTCGAAGCTCACCTTCGCCGTCTGCAAAAAGTTCTTGCCGCCGTGCTTCACCGGCTGGAAAACCACCGTGTATCCCCCCGTGTAGAACAGCCCTTCCCCCCAGTCCCCCCGGTTGCTGTCCAATACCTCCGTCAACGCGTCCACATACCACTGCAGCCGCTGGTCCAGCCCCTCCAGCCGGTCGTGCGTCACCCGCACGTCCACGGCCATCGTCGCCGTCCCGGAAAACTGCCGGAACTTCTCTCGCAGCGTGTTCTCCAGCCTGTCGCAGTAGATGTGGTACGCCGGATACTTCGCTCCGGCCGCCTTCTCGGCCACCTCCGCCGGTATGTTCTGCGCGATGATCTGCGTCGCCTCCAGCAGCGGTAACGCCACCTGGTTGGCCTGCCCGATCGCCGCCAGCCCGGCCGCCAGCCCCGCCGGCGCCCGCAGCAGTCCGGCCGCCTTCTTTACGGCCGCCGTTCCGATCTGTCCCATCG
>CAYMTH010000599.1:0-3862 GCA_964393235.1 uncultured Solibacteraceae bacterium
GGGGGGGGGGGGGGGGGGCCGGGGGGGGGGCGGGGGGGGGGGAGGGGGGGGGGGGGGGGGGAGAGCGCGCCGGGGGCGGAGGGCGCGACGGGCGGCGCGGCCGGGCGGCAGGCGGCGAGGAGGATGATGATGGCGATGAGGGGAAAGAGGCGAAGCATTTAGAAAGCGAATGCCCCGCGCGGTTGGAGCCGCGCGGGGCGATTCAGGGTCCCACCTTAGCGAGAGTTAGAACCCTACCCGGAGGCCGAGGCGGAAGGCTCGCTGCACGAGCCCGTCGCGGCCGGTATTGGCGACGCCAGTGACTGCGAAGACGCCGCCATTGAAGGCGCCGTTGGTGGTCCGAAGGCTGGAGATATTCGACGAAGGATTGGCCAGCTGGGGCGTATTGGTGGCGTTGAGCGCCTCGGCCCGGAACTGGATGTTGACGCGTTCGTTGATGTCGAAGCGACGGAAGAGGCCGAGGTCGAGGTTGGCGATGCCCGGGCCACGCAGGTTGTTCACGCCGCCGGTGCCGAAACGGACGCCGGAGGGGCCGGAGACGGGCGCGAACGTGGTCCAGTCATAGAAGGCCTGGCCACGGCCGTAGTTGCCGAGCTTGCGGGGCGTGCCGAGGACGTCCGCGGTCTGACCGGAGCCGGGCAGGTTGAGCGAAGCGCCGTCGGAGGTGACGGTGAAGGGCGAGCCGGAGTACTTGGAGAGCAGGCCGTTCACCTGCCAGCCACTGAGGAGCCACTGGCCGGCCTTGCTGGAGTTGGCCCACTGCTTGCCTTTGCCGAAGGGAAGTTCATAGACAAAGGTGGACTGGAAGTTGTGGGGACGGTCGAAGTTCATGACGGTCCGGTTGCGGTCGAGGTAGGCGCGCGCCTGGATGAAGGGGCCGCCGTCGTTAGAGGCGTTGCAGCAGAGGCCGATGGCCTTCGACCACGTATAGGCAAAGTTCACCTGGAAGCCGTTGGCCATGCGGCGGGTGATCTGGGTCTGCAGCGAGTCGTAGTGAGTGCGGCCGATCGGGTCGACGAGGGCGGTCTGGACGGTGCGGCCGACGCCGGGCCGGTTGAAGGGACGGCCGGCGTTGGCGGCGCCGATCACCTGGCCGGCGTTCAGATCCAGGAAGTTGGTCTGGCGGATGGTGCGGTTGGCGACGTAGCCGGCCTGGAGCGTGAAGCCCTTGACGAGCTGGCGCTGGATGGTGAAGTTCCAGCTCATGATGTAGGCCCGCTTGAACTCGTCACCGGTTGAGGTGAGCGCGTAGTTGGCGGGGATATCGAGGACGCCGTTGCCGAGGTTGGGGACAACCGGGAGGGGGATGCCCTGCTCCAGGCGGCTGACCGGGACGAAGGTATCGGTGCCGGGGCTGTTCAGGATGAGGAGCATCGGGTAGTTGGTCCGGAGGGCGCGGATGAGGTTGAGCGGATCGTAGTTGATGCCGAAGCCGGCGCGGACGACGGTCTTGTCATTGGGCCGGTAGGCGATGCCGACGGAAGGGGTGAAGAGCAGGTTCGAGTTCTTGGTGCCGCAGTCCTTGGGGATGTTGCCGACGCCGCAGACGAGCATCTTGTTGTTGACGAAGTCGTAGCGTTCCATGCCGCGGCCGGGGCGGCTGGGCATGGGGATGTTCAGGTAGCGCAGGCCGTAGTTGAGGGTCAACTTGGGAGAGACCTGCCAGGTGTCCTGGATGTAGGCGTTGAACATGCGGGTGCGGGTTCCGTAGACGTCATCCACCTGATAGGTGGTGCCGTAGTTGTTCACCGCGCCGAGCAGGAAAGCAGCGTAGGAGTTATAGGCGGAAGCGGCGGGGCCGTTACGGATCTGGGTGGGGCCGCCGGTGAAGGTGAAGCCGCCCTGGGCGCCGTGGTTCTGGCCGGCGAACTCGGCCTGCAGGTGATTCAGATCCTGCTTGTAGAAGTCCATGCCGTAGCGGATCTGGTGGCGGCCCTTGGTCCAGTTCATGTTGGCCACGTACTGGAACTGCGGGTCGCGCCGCTCATAGGGCATGAAGGAGTCCTGCACGCCGAAGGTGAGAAAGCCGTTGACCTGGAAGCGGGGCCAGCCGCCCTCGAAGCGGCGCCTGCCATTGGTGCCGGGGATCTTCAGGACGTCGAGACCGATGTTGGTGTCGAGGGAGTCCTGTTCCACCTTGGTGCCGTAGGTGGTGTAGCCGAAGTTGGCGTCGAGCACGAGGTTGGGGCGGAGGACGTAGGTGGTGGCGATCGAAGACGAGTGGGTGTTGCCCGTGGCGACGCCGGTGTTGCCGCCGGCGCCCGAGATGCCGGTGCCGCCGAGTTCGCCGAGCATGCCCGGGTTGTTCATGTCATAGTGCAGGACGGAGTAGCGGCCGTAGGCGGTCCACTTGTCGCTGATGTTGTAGTTGAACTTGGTGTCGAGCGTGTGGCGGTCAAACAGGAAGCCGCCGACGGCGAAGTAGTTGTTGTCGCGGAAGGAACCGGCGGGCACGGCGGGCATCTTCGCCTGGATCAGGTTGACGGGCGCGGAGATGCGGTTGGCGGGGATCCGGTTGCCGGGGAAGGCCGTGCGGTTGGAACCGTCGGCGGTGTTGCCGGTGAGCGGATCGAAGATGATGGCGCGGTCGCCGAAGCCGGACCCGGCGATATCGGAGAAGTCCCCGGCGCGCATGGCGGCGGTGGGCAAGGTCCCGGTGTTGTTGGCAAATTCGCGGCGGGTGGAAGCCTCATAGGAGGCAAAGTAGAAGAGCTTGTTCTTCTTGATAGGACCGCCGACAGTGCCGCCTTCCTGATTGAAGATGTACTTCGGATTGCGCTGATTCTGCTGGTTCAGCAGCGCGAACGTATAGGGCTTGGCGATCATCGCATTGTTGACGTTGTACCAGAAGGCGGAGCCGTGGACGTCGTTGGTGCCGCTCTTGATCTGCACGTTGACGGCGGCGCCGCCGGCGAGGCCCTGTTCGGCCGAGAAGCTGTTGGTGACGACGTTGACCTGTTCCACCGACTCGAGCGCGGGCACGTAGGCGGTGATGTGCGGCAGCCACGTTTGCACGCTGGTGGCGCCGTCAATACGGACGTTGACGCCGGCCGTGGGTGCGCCATTGACATTGGACTGGAGGGCGCGGGAGGGGTTGGTGGGAACCGAGTGGGCGTTCTGGGGGGGCGAGAAGCCGGGAATCGTCACCATTACGTTCTGGTAGTTGCGGCCCACGGGGACGGGGAGGTTGACAAGATCTTTGCCCTGGACTTCGGAGCGGACGTTTGCCGTATCGGTCTGGAGGGTGGCGGCGGTGGCTTCGATGGTCACGGTATCGGACACGGCACCGACCTGGAGGGCCATGTCGACGCGGGTGGTGTTGTTGGAGGTCACCTCAACGCCTTGATCGGCGCCGCTGCGAAAGCCCTGCTTGGAAATCTTGATCTCGTAACTGCCCGGGGTCACCGCGGCGAACGTATAGCCGCCGGCGTCGTTGGTGGTGGTCTGGCGCTCAATACCAGTGGCCTTGTTGGTTGCCGTGACAGCGGCGCCCGGAACGGCGGCGCCACTCGGATCATTGACGGTTCCGACGATGGAACCGTACAGCACCTGCGCCGAGGCATTACCGGCGAAGGAGGCGCAGAGCAGGGCTGACAGGAGCCCCGCACGAAGCATTCGTTTCATGCGTTTTCAACCTCTCCCAGAAGACTGGGTTTTCCCTTGAATCAGCGGTTCACCGGCACCCAAACCGATTATGCGCTGTTGGACATTCTGAAGTGATTGACACAGGAATGTCAATGAATAGACGTTCAGAAACGAAAATTTCACAACTTATAGATTTTCATAGGGTTAGCTATGAAAATCCGGTCTGGAAAAAGCTACGCGGCGGGCTCCTCGGAGAGCGTCCGCAAGTGAGTGGAGC
>CAYMTH010000600.1:0-3854 GCA_964393235.1 uncultured Solibacteraceae bacterium
CGCGCTGGCCAGCCGGCTGGCGCTGTTCCTGTGGAACTCGCCGCCGGACGAGGAACTGCGCACGCTGGCGGCGCGCGGTGAACTGCGCAAGCCCGAGGTGCTCCGCGCGCAGACCAACCGTCTGTTCGCGCACCCGAAGTCCCGCCGCTTCATCGACGCCTTCACCGATTACTGGCTGGACCTGCGCAAGATCGACGACAGCTCGCCGTCGACGACGCTCTATAACGACTACGAGCTTGACGATCCGCTGAAGCTGGCGGCGATCGAGGAAACGCGCCTGTTCGTCGACGAGTTGTTCCGCGCCAACGCCCCGGCGCGGAGCGTGATCCACTCCGACTTCACGTTCCTCAACGAACGCCTGGCCGCGCACTACGGCATTCCGGGCGTCAACGGCGTGGCGATGCGCAAGGTGACGCTGCCGCCGGATTCGGTGCGCGGCGGCCTGATGACACAGGCCAGCGTGCTCAAGGTGACCGCGAACGGCACGACCACTTCGCCCGTCGTGCGCGGCGTGTGGGTGATGGAGCGGATCCTTGGCTTCCACACCGCGCCGCCGGCGGGCGTGCCAGCCATCGAGCCCGATATCCGGGGCGCGGTGACCATCCGCCAGCAACTGGACCGGCACCGCGCCGATCCGACCTGCGCGGCGTGCCACCGCAAGATCGACCCGCCCGGCTTCGCGCTCGAGAGCTTCGACGTGATGGGCGGCTGGCGTGAGCGCTACCGCGCGTTCCAGGAGAACGCCAAGCCCGCGCCGGGCATCGGTTTCTCCGGTCAGCGGTTCGCATTCCATTACGGCCCGGCGGTGGACGCGGCCGGCGCGCTGCCGAAGGGTGGCGCGTTCAGTGGCATCCGCGAGTTCAAGCAACTGCTGCTCAAACACGAGGAGCGAACCGTGGCGCGCAACCTGGTTTCGCAACTCGCCACCTACGCGACTGGCGCGCCGGTCAGCTTCTCCGACCGCGGGGAGGTGGAGTCGATTCTCGACCGGTCCCGCGCAACGGGCTACCGGCTGCGCGACATGGTCCACGCCATCGTGGCCAGCAATCTCTTCCAGACCAAATGATGCGGAGCGCCCCCATGCCAGAATATCCTTCGCCGGCCGTTCGCCGGAACCGTTCTCTCTCCCGCCGGGCGCTGCTGCGTGACGCGGGTGTCGGCCTGGCGCTGCCGGCGCTCGAGGCGATGTTCCCGGCGTCGGCACGCGCCGAAACGGCCGCCACGCCACGCCGGCTGTTCGCCATCTGCAACAACCTCGGGCTGCTGCCGGGCGAGTTCTTCCCGGCCGACGCGGGGCCGGGCTACGCGCCCTCGCCATACCTGAAGGTTCTGCAGGAGCACCGGGCGGGATTCACGGTTTTCTCGGGCGTGTCGCACCCGAACGTCGACGGCGGCCATCCGGCCGACATCAGCTTCCTGACGGCGGCGCCGCATCCGGCCAGCAGTTCGTTCCGCAACACGATCTCGCTCGATCAGTACGTCGCCGAACGCATCGGAAACCAGACGCGCTTTCCGTCGCTGACGCTGGCGGTGAACACGGCGTCGCGGTCGCTTTCGTGGACCGGCAACGGCGTGGCGATTCCGCCCGAGCAGAGCGCGGCGTCGGTGTTTCAGCAGATGTTCATTCAAGGCAGCGCCGCCGAGGTGGAGGCCAAGATCGCCGAGCTCGACACCGGGCGATCGATCCTCGATACCGTCACCGACCAGGCGCGGCAACTGGCGAACAGCGTGGGCGCGAGCGACCGCGCGCGGCTGGACCAGTACTTCACCAGCGTGCGTGAACTGGAAAGCCGGCTGCAGGCCTCCAAGGGCTGGGAACGGAAGCCGAAGCCGGTGGTGAAGGCGGCGCCGCCGCAGGATCCGCCGAGCCCGGCGCAGTATATGGCGCGGGTGGCGAACATGTACAGCCTGGTGCGGCTGGCGTTTGAGACCGACTCGACGCGCGCGGTGACGCTGATGCTCGACAGCGTCAGCACGCCGGTGGTGGAGATTCGCGGCGCGAGCATCAGCGACGGGTATCATAACCTGTCGCACCACGGAAAATCGGAGGCGAAGCTGGCGCAACTCCGCACGATCGATACCTGGCACATGCGGCTGCTGGCCGATCTGTTCCGCGGGTTGAAGGGGGTGCAGGAGAACGGCGAAACGCTGTTTGACCGCAGCATGGTGCTGTACGGCTCGAACCTCGGCGATGCCAACGCGCATTCGACGACGAACATGCCGGTGCTGCTCGCCGGCGGCGGCTTCCGGCACGCCGGGCACCTGGCGTTCAACCGGCAGCAGAACTATCCGCTGCCGAACCTGTTCGTTTCCATGCTGCAGCGGATGGGGATCGAAGCGGAGAAGTTCGCCTCGTCGAACGGCCGGATGGCGGGCCTGGAATGGAAGAACGCATGAGCGGGCGCGCTGTTGGTTTGTGTGCGTTGCTGCTGGCTGCGGCGGCCGGGCGGGCCGCCGAACCGGTCGTCGTGGACTTCGAGGCGGCGGTGCCGCTGGGGGTCGAACAGAAGGCGAACCGCTATCCGCGCTGGGAGGAGAAGGGGGTTGTGTTCGCCCTGGCGCACGAGCCGAGGCAGAGCAAGGGCAAGGGGCTGCTGATGTTCTTCACGCATCTGGAAAGCGGGCGGAAGGGGCTGGTGTCGGCGATGGCGACCGAGCCGATTCCGGTGCGCGCGACGTTCCCGGGGCCGGTGAGTTCGGTGACGGTGACGTTCTGGGGTTCGACGGCGACGCCGGCGGTGCTGGAGGCGTTTGATGCCGACGGGAAGCTGGTGGATCGCGCGGCGCTGGCCGCGGCGCCGGGCCGCACGGTGCCTGGCGAGCCGGTGCCGGTGTTTCCGCTGGCAGTGAAGGGCGAACGGATCGCGTGGATCCAGTTCTCCGGTCCGCGCGCGGGCGAGTACCTGGCGGCGGATGAGGTCAGGTTTGTGCCGGTGAAGTAGGCGGTTGCCCGCGGCGGGAAGGGCTGATTTGCCGCGTCGCGAGATCAGTCCGGCGAACTGTCATTCTGGCCTGTTCGAGCCCTCTTTACTTACTTTTTGCGCGAGAGCCGCTCCGCCCGCAGCGAAGTGACCCGCGTGACGACGCCTCCCTCGAGTTCCACCTTCAACTCATCGTTGTCCGTGGTCGCATACCAGAGCGTCTCGGCCGAGGCCGATCTTCTGTTTCCGAGAACAGACATCGTGGGCTCGCCGCAGCGGGCCAGGAGGTCCTTCCGCGAGAGACCGACTTTGACGGCGGACGGGTCGACGGGTTTGGGGGCGGCTGCCGGCGCCGGCGCCGGGGCCGTGGGAACCGGCGCGGTCGCGGGGGCCGGTGCGGAAACTGCCTGTGGCGCCTTGCCCGCGATAGCGCCGACCCGGCCGAAGACCGCGCCGGCCGATTTGCCCGCGCCCTTGGCGCCGGTGGCGGCGGCCGCCGCGGCGCCGGAAAGCACCGACGACTCGACCACGGCCTGGGCGAAGGACGGAAGAGCGAGAAGTACGATCAGCGGAAGTTTCATGGGTACTGCTCCGTTCGCGGCGTGCGGAACTGCCACGGGGGAATCGGGTTGGGATCCTGCCAGAGGCCGGCGCGCTGGCGCCGGGCCGCCGACTCGGCCCGCTCCAATTCTAAATCTTCCGGCGCGTACCGGCGGGCCCACCACGCGTACCCGGCGCGCACGATATCCCCGTTCCAAACGCGCCCATCCGCGAGCACCACGACGGCCACCTGCCGCCCGTAGCGGTCGCGGTCCTTCACTCTCACGGCAACCGTCTGCCCCATCGCCAGCGCCGCGGTGAACTGCCGCGCGCGGCGCCCATGCGGCTGACGGGCCTCAGGAGCGTCGATGCCCCACAGCCGGATGCGTACCG
>CAYMTH010000601.1:0-3578 GCA_964393235.1 uncultured Solibacteraceae bacterium
CAGCCCAACGGCATCAACATCGTCGCCTACATGATGCACCCCGGCGACGCCGAAGTTGTCGCCGACGTGCTCCACAAGCAGCTCTCCGCCCTGAAGCCGCAGCCCCCGTCGAACCCCGTCCCGCCCGAGCACGACCTCTCCGGCCGCTGGTCGGTCAAGATCCAGTACCTCGCCGGCCAGGCCACGCACCACTTCGACATCCTCGATAAGTCGGGCGCGCTCTCCGGCACCCACCAGGGCGACTTCGCCTCCCGTCCCATCGCCGGCCGCAATCACTCCGGCAAAGTCGAGTTCTCCAGCTCGCTCAACGAAAGCCACGGCGACTCGCTGCAGTACCGCTTCACCGCCCAGTCCGTCACCGTTGACGAGATGACCGGAACGCTCGATATGGGCGAATACCGCCAGGCCACCTGGGTCGCCCGCCGCGTAGTCAATAACGGTCGCCGCGGCTGATAGAATAGCGCCACCGTGCGCCGGTTCTTCTTTCTAATCCTGCCCTGGGCGGCCATCGTCGCCGCCCAGGACTACAACGCCGAGATCCGCCCGCTGCTCGCCAAGCGCTGCTTCGGCTGCCACAGCGATGCCGCGCGCACGTCCGGTCTCTCGCTGCAATCGAAAGCCGCCATTGCCTTGGGCGGCAACCGCGGTCCCGCGCAGGCCCATATCCTCGCCGCCGTCCGCCGCGCGGGCGACCTGAAGATGCCCCCGTCCGGCCCGCTGCCGGCTAACGAGGTCGCGCTGCTCGAACGCTGGGTCAACGCCGGCTTCCCGGGCCTCCCCGAAACCTCCGCCGGCCCCGCCGCCCCGAAGCACTGGGCCTTCACGAAGCCCGTTCGCCAGCCCGGCCGCACCATCGACCAGTTCATCCGCGAGCGCCTCGCCAAAGCCGGCCTCACCCCCGCTCCGCCGGCCGACCCCGCCACCCTCCTCCGCCGCGTCCACCTCGACCTGACCGGCCTCCCGCCCACGCCCCAGGAACTCGAAGCGTACCTCAAGAACCCCAACTACGAGCAAACCGTCGAAAAGCTCCTCGCCTCCCCGCACTACGGCGAGCGCTGGGGCCGCCACTGGCTCGATCAGGTCCGCTACGCCGACTCCGACGGCGGCTCCCGCGACGAGCCCCGCCAGATCTGGAAGTACCGCGAATACGTCATCAACGCCTTCAACGCCGACCTCCCCTTCGACCGCTTCGTCACCGAACAGCTCGCCGGCGACCTGCTGCCTAACGCCACTCCCGAACAACGCATCGCCACCGGCATGCCGCGCAATTCGCTCCTCCAGATCGAGGCCGGCACCGACCGCGAACTCTACCGCACCGAAGCCGTCGCCGATCGCGTCGACATGTTCGGCACCGTCTTCCTCGGCCTCGCCACCGGCTGCGCCCGCTGCCACGACCACAAATTCGACCCCTTCACCCAGCGCGAGTACTATCAGCTCTTCGCCTTCTTCAATAACGTCGACGAATACTCCTCCGACCTCCCGCCCTTCTCCGACACCAACGACCTCGAGATCACCCACCAGCCGATCCTGCCCCTCGGCCCGCCCGCCGACGCGCGCAAGTACGAAACGCTCCGCGCCATGATCCTCGCCCTGCACAAGGAGCGCTCCGCCTACCTCAACGGCCGCACCGTCGACGCCGCCAAGGACCCCGGCCTCGCCCTCCGCAACGAGACCATCGCGAGCCTGAAAAAGCAGCTCCCGAAGCTCACGCTCGCCATGGTGATGAACGAGCGGCCTGAGCCCCGCCCGGCCCACATCCTGCTCGGCGGCGACTACCAGCGCCCTGGCGCGCCCGTCAAAGCCGAGGTCCCCGCCGCCTTCCACAAGCAGGCGCCCAAGGAGCACAAGAACCGGCTCGACCTCGCCCAGTGGCTGGTCGACAAGGAAAACCCGCTGCTCGCCCGCGTCACCGTGAACCGCATCTGGCAGCGCTACTTCGGCCGCGGCATCGTTGAAACGGAGAACGATTTCGGCCGCATGGGCGCGAAGCCGACCCACCCGGAACTGCTCGACTGGCTCGCCCTCGAGTTCGTCGAAAAGGGCTGGAGCCAGAAGGCGATCCACCGCGCCATCGTCCTGTCGGAGACCTACCGCCAGGCCTCGAATGCCCGCCCGGAGACCGAAGCCAAGGACCCGCGCAACCTGCTGCTCTCCCGCCAGAACCGGATTCGCCTGGAAGCCGAGATCATCCGCGACTCCGCCCTCGCCGCCTCCGGCCTGCTCCACCCGGCCATCGGCGGCCCCAGCGTCTTCCCGCCGCAGCCCGAAGGCGCCATGGACGCCAGCCAGGTGAAGAAGACCTGGAAAGCCTCCACCGGCCCCGACCGCTACCGCCGCGGCCTCTACACGCACTACTGGCGCATCACGCCCCACCCGGCCATGAGCGTCTTCGACGCCCCCAACGCCATGATGGCCTGCACCCGCCGCACCCGCAGCAACACCCCGCTGCAGGCGCTCACGCTGCTCAACGGCCTGGCGTTCCATGAAATGGCGCAGGCGCTCGCCCGGCGGGTCGTCAGCGAGGGGGGCGACACCGCCGACTCCCGCATCGACTTCGGCTTCCGCCTCACCCACTCCCGCCCCCCCACCGCCGCCGAAGCGGCCAAACTGCGGGACCTCCTCAACGCCGAAAAGGACGACCTCGCCACCCATCCCGACGAGGCCGCGAAACTCCACCCCGACCCGGCGCTCGCCCCCTACACCGCCCTCGCCCGCGTCCTGCTCAACACCGACGCCTTCATCACCCGGGAATAGCCGACCATGCACTGGAACCCTCTCGCGCAACTCTGGAACCGCCGCCACTTTCTGACGCAGTGCGGCCTCGGCGCGGCCCACATCGCCCTCGCCGGTCAGCCGCACTTCGCCCCGAAGGCCAAGCGGTTGATCTACCTGTTCATGGAAGGCGGGCCCTCCCAACTCGACCTGTTCGACGACAAGCCGCGCCTGCGCGAACGCGACGGCGAGGCCTTTCCGATGGAACTGCTCGCCGGCAAGAAGTTCGCCTTCATGGAGAACATGGCCGCCCCGACCGTCCAGGGCTCCCGCGCGACGTTCAAACAGCACGGACAAAGCGGCAACGTCGTCTCGAGCTACCTGCCGCACATCGCCTCGATCGCCGACCGCATCGCCATCCTGCGCACGGTGCAGACCAAGAACGTGAACCATTCGCCGGCCATGGTGCTGGCGCACACCGGGTCGATGGTACCCGGGCGCCCGAGCCTCGGCGCCTGGCTGCTCTACGGGCTCGGCAACGAATCGCAGAACCTGCCCGCGTTCGTCAGCATGATCTCCGGCCCGCGCGGTCCCCGCAACGGCCCCGACATCTGGGGCGCCGGCTTCCTGCCGACCAGTTTTCAAGGCGTGCCGTTCTCGAGCGGCCCGCAGCCGATCTTCGACGTCGCCAGCCAGCCCGGCGTCACCCCGGACCGGCAGCGCCGCGCGCTCGAAGCGTTGCGCGCGCTGAACCAGGACCGGCTCCGCGCGACCGGCGATCCCGAGATCGAAACCCGCATCGCGAGCTACGAGATGGCCTTCCGCATGCAAGCTTCGGCGCCGGAGTTGATGGACTTGTCGAAGGA
>CAYMTH010000601.1:3588-3833 GCA_964393235.1 uncultured Solibacteraceae bacterium
ACTGTCTGCTCGCCCGCCGGCTGATCGAGCGCGGCGTGAAGGTGGTGCAGCTCTATCACACCGACTGGGACCACCATACGGGCATCGAGAACGGGTTGAAGAAGGTGTGCCCCGAGGTCGACCGGCCCAGCGCGGCGCTGGTTCAGGATCTCGCCCGGCGCGGGCTGCTCGAGGACACGCTGGTCGTCTGGGGCGGCGAGTTCGGCCGCACGCCGATGAGCGAGGGCGGCAAACGCGGCGGCGCG
>CAYMTH010000602.1:0-2806 GCA_964393235.1 uncultured Solibacteraceae bacterium
CATCACCACCAGCGACATCCACAGCCGGATCAACTGAATGAACGTATTCGCCAGTGCCTGCACGCGGAACAACTGAGAACGCCCGTGCAGCCGCGGATAGTGGCTCACGCCCACTTCCTCCACCAGGTACGGGCACATCTCCAGCTTCTTCACCAGTTCCACGCAGATCGTGCCGCTCGTCGACTTCAGCGCCACATCTTCCAGCAGACTCCGCCGGATCAGCCGGAAGTCGCAATCGATGTCCCGCAGCTGAATGCCGAAAATGAACCGGGCAAAACGGTTATACATCCACCCGATCGCGATCCGGTGCCACGGGTCCTGGCGGCTCTTCTTGTAGCCGTTGACGAACCCGACCGACGGACCCATCTTCTTGTACAGAAGCTCGAGTTCGCCCGGGTCGTACTGCCCGTCGCCGTCGGTGTAGAAGACGAGGTCCTTCGTCGCCGCCGCGAAACCGCTCCGCAGCGCGCCGCCGTAACCGCGGTTCTTCTCGTGGGTCACGATCCGGACATGGTCCGGAAACTCGGCGGCCAGAGCCGCCAGCACCGCGCCCGTTTCGTCGGCAGAGCCGTCGTTGATCACGATCACTTCGTAGTCATCGGTGAGCCGCGGCAACAACGCCAAAGTCTTCCGCACCAGGCCGCCAATGCTCTTGCCATCGTTGTAGGCGGGAAAGAACGCACTGATATTTTCTCTGCTCATGGCATACTCCGCCGCGCCATACGCCCCTACGCGATCCGGCCCGGCCCCGTTGGTGAAGATTAGCCGAATCGTCGCACACTGCAGCCGCCGGTGGCAAGCCCACCGTACTACTAGAACCCGGCGGGCCGCTCCCTGTGCCAGCGCGTCGCCTGCTGAAAGGCGTGCGCCGCCCGGGCCATCTTCCCTTCCTCGTAGAGCCGCCCGGTGAAGTGAATCGCCTCCGGTTCGCCGTCGACAAATCCGCTCGGTACGCTCATCTGCGGGTGCCCGGTGAAGTTGGTGATCACCAGCATCCGGCTCGTCGACGGCGTCACCACGACGTCCCACGGCGCCATCCACGCGTCCATCTCCTGAATCAGCAGCGTGCGCGCGCGCATCGCCTGAATGTACTCGACCGCCGGCAGCAGCCGCGCCGACCGGAACTGGTTCGGCCAGTCGCCGTCGCGCTGCCCGCTCAACTGGTCCACGCCGCCGTCGCGCGTCAGTGCGTCGAACGCGGCGGCCGCCTCCGCGCTCAGGATCGTGATCAGCGCGTCGGTGGGAAACTCGGGCAGCTTCACCGGCCGCGGGTCCAGGCCGGCCTTCCGCAGCGCGGCCAGCGCCTCTTCGGCGCGCGCCTTCCGTTCGCCCGTCAGCCGTTCGAAGTCCGCGGCGACATAAGCCACCCGCAGCCCGCGCGCGGGCGCCGCCGCGTTCCAGCCGAGCGGCCGCGCGGCCACCGTCCGGTCCTTCCCGTCCGGTCCTTCGATAGCGCGCAGCACCAGCATCGCGTCCTCGGCCGTCCGGCAGATCGGGCCGATCTTGTCCATCGTCCAGCACAGCGCCATCGCCCCATGCCGCGAAACCCGTCCGAACGTCGGCCGCAGCCCAGTCACGCCGCAGATCCGGCTCGGCGTCAAAATCGAACCCAGCGTTTCGGTCCCAAGCGCGAACGGCAGCAACCCCGCCGCCGTCGCCGCCGCCGACCCGGCCGACGATCCCGACGACGTCTTGTCCAGGTTCCACGGCGTGCGCGTCATGCCGCCGAACCACAACCCGCCCATCGCCAGCGCGCCCATCGAGAGCTTCGCCGCAAGCACAGCGCCCGCCTCGGCCATTTTGGTGATCACCGTGGCATCGAGGTCGATCACCTGGTCGCGGTACGGCTCGGCGCCCCACGTCGTGCGGATGCCTTTCGTCGCGAACAGGTCCTTGGCGCCGTACGGGATGCCGTGCAGCAGACCGCGGTAGCGGCCGCGCTTCAGTTCGGCGTCGGCGCGCGCGGCCTGTTCCAGGGCAAGCGATTCGGTGAGCGTGACCACGCAGTGCAGCGTGTCGCCGTGGCGGCGCAACCGGTCGAGGTACATTTTGGTCAGCGCTGTGGACGTCACGCGCCGCGAACGGATAAGCGCCGCCAGCTCCGGCAGCGGCCAGAAAGCGACCTCCTCGAGTTCGCGAAACCGCCCCGCCACGCGCGGCGCCGGCGGAACGAACGGCGCGGGGGCGGGCGGTTTCCGCCCGGCGGGCAGCGGGTCGAAGTAGAACGCCGGGGTGACGTCGTTCGGCAGCGGCAGTGCTCGAAGGGCCGCAAAGCCGCGGGCCATGCGGGCCGCGTTCCCGCGCATCTGCTCGAGCTGCGCGTCGCGGAAGGAGAGGCCGATCATGCCGAGCGCGCTCTTGAGCGCGTCTTTGCTAAGTTCCGGCCCCTCCTGTGCCGGAGCGAATTCCGAAACGGCGATAGCGGCGGCGGGCAGCGCGCGAAGCAGGCGGCGGCGGTTCATTCCTCCTATGCTACGGCTACCGCTGCCGCACCAGCGAGAGGGTCGTCCCCAGCCGGTCGGTCAGCAGCAGAATCCGCCCGCCCCGTATCGCCTCGAACTGGCACTGGTAGGTTTCGGTCTGTCCCTGAAAGCGGTTGGTCAACGTGAGCGTCCAGCTGTTGGCCGTCGACGTTCCCTTGTACACCTGCCGGCTCCAGCGCTGATTGCCCACCGCTCCGGAGGCGCCCGTGTGGTCGCTCTGATATTGATTGCCCGGCAGGAAGGTGAACTGGTCGGCCGTCGATGTCGCGGTCGCTCCCGCGTACCCGCCGGTGCTCACGTAGTAATAGGCGAGCGAGGCGTAG
>CAYMTH010000602.1:2816-3832 GCA_964393235.1 uncultured Solibacteraceae bacterium
GCCCGCCAGGTCCGCGGCCGTCACCGGAAACTTGTTGCGAAACTGCATGTTCGCGTTGCGGTCCCAGTTGAACTCGTCGTTGTGATACGGCCCGAATTCGGACTCGTAGGCGGCGCGGTTCGGAGCGACGAACTCCAGGTAACGGCCGTTGCCTTTCGAGGAATGCTTCTTGAACATCACGACGAACACGTTGCGGCCGCTGGCCCGTTCGGTCGCCTCGGCCTGCAGGAACGTAATTGATTCAAAGCTCTGGATGGTCTTCCACTCCAGGTTCCGCACGTTCGAATACCGGGGCGCCACCAGCAGGTTCCAGGCGTTCATGTCGCCGTTGCGCAGAACCATATTGTGGGCATCGGCCTGCGGATGCGGATAGTGGACCAGGACTTTCAACGGGCCCTTGGTCACCTCCGCCCATCCCTCCATGACCGTCGCCGTCCACCCGTCGTCGAACCGCGTCGAGGCGGCGCCGGGTGACGGCGCCGACACAGGCGGCAACGGCGCTTGCGGCTGCTGCGACGGCGCGGCCGCCGGCGGCGCCAGCGCCACCGAGGCCTGCAGCGCGCGAACCTCTCCCATCCGGTCCTCGGCCGTGCAGGCGATGACCACCGCCGCCCGCCGGCCCCCGCCCGTGTAGGTAGTCACCATCGCCGCGCCCGGCTTGTTCTCGAAAACGAACCCGCCGGACCCGGTCATCTGGGTCCACCCGCCGGCCTCGCGCGGCGGATTCATGCCGGGCCGCGCCACGGCGCCCATCGGACGCACCGCCAGCGCCGCCCAGTCCTGGTCGAAGTCCGCCTGCGGCGTGCCCTTTGAGGCGGCCGCCCGGTAGAACGCGGCCTGGCACCACGTTCCCTTCCGGTTATCGATCACGCTGTAGGACAGCACCTCCGGCCGCTCGCTCCGTCGCCAGCCTGCAGGCGCCGAAAACGTAAAAACGTCGAACGATATCTGTTGCGCGGGGAGGGGGGGGGGGGGGGGGGGGGGGGGGGGGGGGGGGGGGGGGGGGGGGGGGGGGG
>CAYMTH010000603.1:0-3825 GCA_964393235.1 uncultured Solibacteraceae bacterium
CTGGTACAACAAGGTCGCGCCGCCGCGGTCTCGCATCGAACGGCACATGGCCTACGAGCGCTACCTGTTCGACGAGGTGCTGCCGTTTATCCGGCGGCACAACGACGCCGCGCGCATCGTGGTCACCGGATGCAGCTTCGGCGGCTACCATTCCGCGAACTTCGCCTTCCGGCATCCGGAGCTGGTCGAAGCGCTCGTGTCGTTCGGGGGCGCGTTCGACATTGAGCAGTTTCTGAGCGGTTACTACGACGAGGATTGTTACTATCATTGCCCGCCGCACTTTCTTGCCAATCTCGACGATGCGGCGATCCTGGAGCGGATCCGGAGGTTGCGGATTATCCTGGCGGCGGGCGAGCACGACATGTGCCTCGGCGAGAACCTGCGGTTGAGCCGCATTCTCGACGAAAAAGGGATTCCCCACCAGCTCGATGTCTGGGGCAGCGGCGCGGGCCACGACTGGCCGTGGTGGGAGCGAATGGCTGTCAAATTCTTTGGAGAATAGGGGAAGGCCATGAAACGGATCGGAATCATCTACGGGATGGAGAACACCTTCCCGGGCGCGCTCGTCGACCACATCAACGCCCGGGAGATCCCGGGTGTGCGCGCTGAGCATGTGAAGATCGGCGGCGTGCTGATGGCGCAGTCGAGCGGCTACAACGTCATCATCGACCGTATTTCGCACGATATCCCCTTCTATCGCGCCTGGCTGAAGAACGAGGCGCTGAACGGCTGCCATATCATCAACAACCCATTCTGGTGGTCGGCCGACGATAAGTTCTTCAATTACGCGCTCGCGTCGAAGTTAGGGGTGGCGGTGCCGAACACGGTCATGCTGCCGCACCGCGAACACCCGGAAGGCACCACGTCGCAATCGATGCGGAACCTGATCTACCCGCTCAATTGGGACGAGATTTTCGATTACATCGGATTCCCGGCGTACCTGAAACCGCACCTGGGCGGCGGGTGGAAAAACGTGTTCAAGGTGGACACCCCGGAGCAGTTCTTCGCGGCCTATAACGCCACCGGCACGCTCGGCATGACGTTCCAGTCCGAGGTCAATTTCCAGGAGTATTTCCGGTGCTACGTCATCGGGCGGGAAAAGGTGCGGATCATGCCGTACGATCCACGGCAACCGCACGCGCAGCGATACGTGATGGACCCGCCGTCCTACGATCCGGCGCTGCTGGCGCGCGTCGAAAAGGACGCGCTGACGCTCTGCCGCGCGCTCGGCTACGACTTCAACACGGTCGAATTCGCGGTTGAGAACGGCGTGCCGTACGCGATCGATTTCATGAACCCGGCGCCCGACGCCGATATTCACTCGGTGGGCGAGGAGAACTTCCGCTGGGTGGTCAGCGCCGTCGCCGATATGGCCATTGAACGGGCGATTTCCCCCGCCGATCCGCGGCAGGAGTATCACTGGGCCCGCTTCCTCGAGGGCAAATGAGACCGTCCCTGACGCTGGGCATCGAAGAGGAGTTTCAGACGATCGACCCGGAGACGCGCGACCTCCGTTCGCATATCTCCAACGAGTTGATCGCGCAGGGCCACCACTTACTCCGCGAGCGGGTGAAGCCGGAGTTGCATCAGTCGGTGATCGAGGTCGGCACCAGCGTCTGCCGCGATATTCAGGAAGCCGCCCGCGAGGTGAAGCAGATCCGCGCCAACATCATCGAACTGGCACAGGCCAACGACCTTCAGATCGCCGCGGCGGCCACGCACCCGTTCGCCGACTGGCGCGCGCAGGGCATCTATCCGGACACCCGCTACGACGCCCTGGTCGAGGACATGCAGATGGTGGCGCGGTCGAACCTGATTTTCGGCCTGCACGTCCACGTCGGCGTGGAGGACCGCGAAACGGCCATTCACCTGATGAACGCCGCGCGCTATTTCGTGCCCCACCTGCTGGCGCTCTCCTCCAACTCCCCTTTCTGGCGCGGCATGGAAACCGGCCTGAAGAGTTACCGCTGCAAGGTCTTCGACAAGTTCCCGCGCACCAATCTGCCCGAGTACTTCTCCAGTTACAGCGAGTACGAGAACTTCGTCAACCTATTGATCTCCACCGGCTGCATCGACAATCCCAAGCGCATCTGGTGGGATATCCGCCTGCACCCGAACTTCCCCACCATCGAGTTCCGCTGCTGCGACCTGCCGATGCGCGCCGACGAGACGATCGCGCTGGCCGCCCTTATCCAGGCCACCGTCGCCAAGCTCTACAAGCTGCACGAAAAGAACCAGAGCTTCCGCCTCTACCGCCGCGCTCTCATCATGGAAAACAAGTGGCGCGCGGCCCGCTACGGACTCGACGGCAAGCTGATCGACTTCGGCAAACGCATCGAGGTGCCGATGCGGGCGCTGCTCGACGAGTATCTGGAGTTTATCGACGACGTGGTCGATGAACTCGGCAGCCGCCGGGAGATCGAGTATCTGCGCCGTCTGATGGACGAGGGCACGGGCGCCGACCGCCAGTTGCGCGTTTGGCGCGAGACGGGCGACTTAGTCAAAGTGGTCGACTATATCGTCAAGGAAACCGTCAGCGGCATCGGCCCCGCCGAGCCGCTCGAGATGAAAGAAGTAGAGTAATGCTCGCTGAGATTGCATACGATCCCGATTTTCGCGCCGGCGCGCGCAACGCCATCCGGGTCTGCCTGCGCGTGCAACCCGGGGAGCGCGTGACCGTGATTACCGACGAGGAGACCGCCCCGATCGCCGCCGCGCTGCGCGACGAACTGCGGAAAACCGGCGCCGATCACCGCGTGTGGGTGCTCGAACAAGAGGGCGCCCGGCCGCTCGCCGACATGCCGCGCCCGATCCTGGACGACCTGGAAACCGCGCACGTCAGCATCTTCTGCGCGCAGGCCAAGACGGGCGAACTGCCCAGCCGGATGCAGATGACCGAGGTCGTCAACCGGCGTCGCATCCGCCACGCACACATGGTGAACATCACGCCGGAGATCATGAACCACGGCATGCGGGCCGACTATGACGCGGTGGACCGGCTGAGCCTGAAACTGCTGGAAATGGCGCGCCAGGCGAAGGTGGTCCGCGCCACGACACCCGCGGGCACGGCCATCGAAGCTCGCATGACGCCGGACTATCAATGGCTCAAGACGTCGGGGATCATCAGCCCCAACACCTGGGGCAACCTGCCCGGCGGCGAGGTCTGGACCACGCCGCTCGAGGTCAACGGGGTCTACGTCGTCGACGGCGTCGTCGGGGATTACCTGTGCGCGAAGTACGGCGACCTGCGGCATACGCCGCTTACCATCGAAGTTAGAGCGAACCGCCTTGTTTCGGCCCGCTGCGATAACTCCGATCTGGTCCGCGAGTTCTGGGAATACACCCACACCGACGAGAACTCCGACCGCGTCGGCGCGTTCGCCATCGGCACGAACATCGGCGTCCGCGACGTCATCGGCAACATCCTGCAGGACGAGAAGATCCCCGGCATGCACATCGCCTTCGGACACCCCTACGGCGACCACACCGGCGCAAAATGGACGTCGCGCACGCACATCGACGTGGTCGGCCGCCGCTTCGACATCTGGCTCGACGAGACCCAGGTCATGGCCGGCGGGCGCTTTCTGGTGACGCCGTGATCCGCGCGCTGCGCGAGCGCTTTCTCGCCGCCTGGACGCCCGAATCGTATGCCGAACTGCGGCGCCGCCTCGATGAACGCACGCGCACGCGGATCCCGTTCCGTGTGGCCGAAACGCCCTGCTTCTTCCCGAAGCCGTTCGTCGACCGGCTCGCCACCGCCGGCGCCGAACTCATCCACCAGCTGCAGTCGCCCGCCTATCGCGCGCTCTCCGACACGGCCATCCC
>CAYMTH010000604.1:0-3821 GCA_964393235.1 uncultured Solibacteraceae bacterium
GTCCGGGATGACGGACAAGCCGATCGCCGGGCTGCTGAAGGACTTGAAGTCCCGCGGCCTGCTCGACGACACCCTCGTCATCTGGGGCTCCGAGTTCGGGCGCCTGCCGATGTCGGAAGGCGGCAACGGCCGCGATCACAACCCGCACGGTTTCACGATGTGGTTTGCCGGCGGCGGCGTGAAGGGCGGCCGGATCGTCGGGCAGACCGACGAGTTCGGGCTGCGCGCGCTCGGGGAGAAGTACCACATGCGGGACTTCCACGCGACGGTGCTGCACCTGCTCGGGCTGGACCAGCACAAGCTCTTCTACCTGCACAACGGCCGCAACGAGAAGCTCACCGACTTCGGCGGCTCCGTGATCGATAAGGTCTTTATTTAGCCATCGTGAGAACCCTCCTCTTTCTTCTCGCGGCGCCTGCGCTCCTGGCGCAGCCGAGCGCCTAACTCTGGAAGGCCATCGGGCCGATCTACGCGAAGACCCTCGAGCACCCGTTTCTGCGCGGGCTCACCGACGGCACGCTGCCGCCCGGGCGGTTCCGGTTCTATCTGCAGCAGGACGCCGCGTATCTCGACGCCTTTTCGCAAGCGCTGCTGGACCTGGCGGCGAAGGCCCCGGACCCGAAGTGGGCGGCGACGCTGAAGCGGCACGCGACCGAGGCGATCGCGGCGGAGAAGAAGCTGCCGCCGGCCCCGATGGCGCCGACGAACTACGCCTACGTGAACCACTTCCGCGCGGCCGTCGCCAAGGGCACGTTCGCCGAGGGCCTTGCGAGCCTGCTGCCCTGTTACTGGATTTACCAGGAAGTTGGGAAAGAACTGATACGGAAGGGCTCGAAAAACCGGGATTATCAGCAGTGGATCGATACCTACGCAAGCCCCGATTACGCCAAGAGCGTGAACGAGGCGCTGGCGATGTACAACGCCTCGGCGCCGAAGTTGACGGCGGCGCAGCGGGCGTGGGCGCGAGAGCTGTTCGTGCTTTCGGCCCGCTACGAGTACATGTTCTGGGACATGGCGTGGCGCGAAGAGAGTTGGCCTCCGCGCTAACGCCCCGAGTGCCCTGACGGCGCAGGTGGGATGGGGATTACGTAAGACGCCGGCCAGAGCAAAAATAGGGCGAAGGTGCCAGGCACTGTGGAAAACCTGTGGAGAATCCCGCGAGCTTCGGGGCGGGGAGCGACGCGAAGAGGCTGAAGTGCACGCCAAATGGCGGTCGGGTTTTTCCTAAGTGGCCGGTCGGAGTTGTCCGGTATCACGGCACTGTGGAAAAGGTGTGGAAAAGGGGGTTACCAGAAGAGGCGGAGTTTTACGCCCGCCGTGCGGGGCTGCACGACGCGCGTCCCGACAAAGATCGACTGGAAGTTGTAAAGAGCCGTCGCGTTGTTCAGGTTCGTCAGCTGGAAGCTCAGGTCCCAGGCCTTTTTGTCGCCCCGGTAATGATCGTAGCCGACTGAGATGTCCGCGACCGTACGGGGACGGACTCGAGTGGGATCGCTTTCGAGGTTCACGTAAGGCAGGAGATCCGCATAGTCGGGGTCGCGGATTACTTCGGCGGGGTCCGAGGGGTTCGAGACCAGACCGGAGTCGTAACGCACCGAGAGGCTCGTCCACCAGTTGCGCTTCCAGCTGTAGTTCAACATGCCGTGCATGCCGAGCGTTTGATCGTGATCAATAATGAACGGGCCCGCGCTCAGGGAATCCACCGCCGATGACCCCAGGAACAGGCCGCCGGTGAAGGGGGGCGTTACGATCGCCCGGTAGTGGGTGAAACTCATCGACCCGGAGAAGCCGCGGACAGGCAGGAAGTTGAACCGGCCCTCGACACCGTTCACGCGGGATTGCGAAAGCGTGATCGGGAAGATGATCCCGGTGTTCAGGAAGTTGTCGTTGTCCTGCAGATCGCGCGAACGCTTGTGATAGTACGACCCGGAAAAGCCTACCGACTTCGTGATGGTCTGCTGCAGGCCGAGCTCGAAGAAGTCCTGGCGCTCGGGACGCATGATGACAGCGCCGGCGCCGAAGGTCTCGCGCACCGAATCGGGCGCGAGAAGGCCGGCCTGGCGGGAGCTGGAGAGCAACAGATTTTCGTTGGGCGGGGTCTGGTAGTTGCGGTTGTAGCTGGCGCGGAAGACCGTCCCGGTCTCCTTCAGGTGATAGGCGATGCCGATGCGGGGCTGCAACTGCGTGCCGCGGGCGACGAAGCGGTAGTTGTCGTAACGGAGACCGAGAGAGAGATTCACGCGGCCGAGCTTGATGCGGTCCTGAATGAAGCCGGAGTCGAGGGCGCCGGTCTGTTTGGCCGCGAAGTTGAAGAGACGGCCGCCGCGGGAGAGGTCGTGGGGGAGAAGGCCGGGGAGGAAGTCCTCGGCGTCGGGATGGTTGAAATCCGGGTTGGTGATACCGAAGGTGAAGTGTTCGGAGAGAGGGACGCGCTGGACGTCGCCGCCCATGCGGAGGGTGTGACGGCCGGCGATGCGGTTGTAGCGGGCGGAGAGGGTGACGGTGGAGAGGTGGCGGGCCTGGGAGGCGGTGACGGGGGTGTCGCCGGCGGAGGGGTCGAGGTTGGCGATCGAGGTGCGGTAGGAAGCCGTGGCGTCGAAGGTGGAATGGGCGTCGATGGTGCGGACCCAGCCGAGGGAGGCGGAGAAGTCGCGGAGGCCCTGGCGCTGGTTCTGCAGGTTGGCGTGCTGGGAGCGGAGGTTGGCGAGCTGGAAGTTGCTACGTCCCCCGATGAGGTTCAGCCGGAATGTGTCGCGGCCGTTGGGCTGGTAGTCGAAGCGGGTGAAGGCGCGCTGGGAGTTGCCGCCGTTGTGGAGGTTGTCGAGGGAGACGGAATCGAGGAAGCGGTTGGATTTGAGGGTGTTGACGCTGGCGAAGTAGCCGAACTTCTGGGTGCCGCCCTGGACCTGGGTGACCTGGGAAAGAGTGTCGTAGCCGGCGGCGTAGAGCTGGGTGGAGCCGGCGGCCTTGCGGCCGGAGCCGATGCCGGTGCGGGTGGTGATGTTGGCGACGCCGGAGACCTTGGCGCCGTACTCGACGGGGACGTCGCCGGTGAAGAGTTCGATGTTCTGGACAATGGTCGGGTCGACGGCGTTGGCGAAGGCGCCGGTGAGCTGGTCGGAGATGGGCATGCCGTCGATGACGTAGGTCATCTGGTTGTGGGCGCCGCGGGGGTGGATGGCGCCGTTGGCGTTGGCGGCGAAGCCGGGGAAGGAGAGGAGGACGGCTTCGATGCCGCGGCCGGAGGCCTGGGAGGGGAGGCGGGCGAAGCTGGCGGCGTCGAGTTCGGTGCGGGTGCCGGTGGCTTCGGTGTCGATGGTGGCGCGGATTTCGGAGGCGGTGACGTCGATGGCGGTGCCCTGGCCGGAGATGGTGAGGGAAGCGTCGAACTTGAAGGGGACGTTGGAACGGAGGCTGAGTTCGCGCCGGAGGATCTCGAAGCCGGACTTTTCGACGCGGAGGACGTAGGTCTGGAAGGGGATGTTGACGAACTGGAAGTGGCCGTCCTCGCCGGTCACCTGTTGGGCGTTATAGCCGGTGAGGGCGTTGGAGAGGCGCACGGTGGCACCGGGGATGACGGAGCCGGCGGGGTCGAGGACGTTACCGGTAAGGGCGGCCGTGGTTTGCCCGAATATGGGGAAGAGGCACAGGGCGAGGGCCCAGGCGGCGGGACGGAACATGGAGTACTCCTAAGAGGGTCGAGGGGTTACGGTTGAGTCGACGGCGCTAGGAGAGAGAGGGGGGAGCGCGGGCTGGAGTTTGGCGGGTATCGCGGGTGAAGGGGGAATCGGGGGTGGATTCGCGGTTGGATTCGAGGAGGA
>CAYMTH010000605.1:0-2741 GCA_964393235.1 uncultured Solibacteraceae bacterium
CGCCTTCGCGGTGGCACTCGACGCAGCGCTTGTAGAGGATGGGGGCCACGTCCTTGGTGTAGGTCGGGGCGGCGATGGCCGGGAGGGCGGCGGCGAGGAGGAGGGCGGGGAGGCGCATAAGTGCCATCCCTATTCTAGAACCCGAGCGCGGCGGCGAGGGGAGCGGGGTCGGGGACGGAGCCCTGGGCGAGGCCGGGGGCGCCGCCGCCGCGGCCGTACTGTTTGAGCAGATTGCCGCAGTGGACATTGGGGTCCGAGGAGGCGACGAGGGCGACGCCGGGGGCGGTGGCGAGGAAGACGGCGGGGCCGGCGGCGGTGAAGGCCTGGGCGAGGGCGCGGGTGGACTCGTCGAGGGCGTCGAGTTTCTGCCAGTGGCGGCGAACGGGGGCGGGCGGGGCGGCGTCGTAGAGCGCCTTGCCTTTGTGGCCGGCGAGTTCGAGGGCGAGCGCCTTGAGTTGTTTGGTCGACTCTTTGGCCGATTCCTGCAGGGCGGCGACGGCGGCGGGGACCTCTTCGAGCGGGCGGGAGAAGGCGCGGCCGGCGGCGGAGAGGAGTTCGAAGTCCTGGCGGGCGCGGCGGACGGCCATGCTGCCGGCGACAAATTCGATGCGGGTGTTGCCGCGGATCTTTTCCTGGCGGCGGAGGAAGAGGCAGCCGATCTCGCCGGTGTGGCGGACGTGGGTGCCGCCGCAGGCGCTTTTGTCGAGGCCGTCGATGGTGACGACGCGGAGCGGGCCGGTACGTTCGGAGGCCTTGCGGAGTCCTTCCGGGTTTTCCTCGAAGGCGATGGAGACGGGGCGGTTCTCGACGATGACGGCGTTGGCGCGGGCTTCGGCGTCGCGCATCTGCGCGTCGGTGAGGGCGGGGGTGGCGAGTTCGACGGTGCCGCCGGATTCGCCGAGGCTGACCGAGACGGTGGCGAAATCGAAGAGTTCGTGGAAGACGGCGGAGAGCAGGTGCTGGCCGGTGTGCTGCTGCATGAAGGCGAAGCGGCGGGGCCAGTCGATCCGTCCGTGGACGGGGCCGGGGGGAAGGGGATTGGCGAGGACGTGGGTGACGGTGTCGCCGTCGTCGATGACTTCGACGACGGGGATTCCGTTGAGATCGCCGAGGTCGAAGAGCTGGCCGCCCGACGTCGGGTAGAACGCCGAGCGGTCCAGTGTGACGCGCAGGCCATCCTCCGATGTGGCCATGGCCTGCGCGTCAAAGTCGGTCAAATAGCAGTCGGTGTAGTAAAGGCGATCAGTAGGCACGGCTATTCGATGGCGAGTTCGACAGTGTTGGAGAAGATGTTGCTGCCCATGTTGAGGAACACGGGGACGTTGGGGCCGCGTTCGACGGTGGAGGGCAGGGTGACGTTGATCTGGTAGAGCCCGACGAAGCCGGGGGTGAGGCCGACGAAGAGGGGCGTGGTGGCGTCGCTGATCGAGATCGAGTTGTTGCCGAACTGCAGGACGGGCACCGGGGAGATGGTGGCGAGCGGGCTCGACGGGGCGGCCGTACCGGAGGCGACGGCGGGGTTGGTGGGGCCGAGGCCGAGGGCGTAGAGGACGAGGGTTTCGCCGGCGCGGGCGGGGCGGCCGAGGGCGCCGATGGCGGAGTTGCGCGGGAGCGGGAAGGTGCCGTCCTGGTTCACGAAGATGCCGTAGTTGCCGATGCCGAGGCGGAGGAGGCGCGGGGCGCGGTTGGCGATGGGGACGCTGACGCCGTTGGAGCGCAGGCCGTTGGCCTCGACGACGACGGTGGCGGTGCCTTCGGCGGCGTCATAGGGGACCTGGAAGTTGATCTGGCCGTAGCTGGCGAAGTAGACGGGGGCGGGCTGGTTGTTGACCAGCACGCGGACGCCGCCGAGGGTGGTGCCGAGGGGCAGGGAGGTGGCGGCAACGGGATCGCCGAAGACGAACTGTTCGCCGAAGACGGCGGCGATGGTGCCGCGGGCGAGGGGGTCGCCGCCGGCGAAGGTGGCGTTGTTGACGACGCCGCCGGCGGTGAGTTGGGGGTTCCCCTTGGCGACGACGGTGAAGCGGACGGGGATGTTTTGCGGGCCGTTGGCGGCGTTGCTGTTGATGGTGACGGTGCCTTGGTAGAAGCCGGGGCTGAGGGTGCCGACGGCGGCCTTGACCTGGACGATGTTGGTGCCGGGAACGAGGTCGGCGGTGAGCCAGTTGGCGGTGGAGGAGGCGACGGAGGGGGCGGTGAGGGCGAGGGTGCCGCGGCCGCGGTTGGAGCCGATGAGGTTGGCGATCTGGGTGGGGGCGCCGGCGGCGGCCTGGAAGGAGATGGCGTCGGTGTTGAGGGAGAGAATGGGGTCGGTGGTGACGCGCAGGGTGGCGTTGACGGTCTTGTTGTTCAGGGGCTGGCCGGCGCTGGCGATGCGGATCGTACCGTTATAGGTGCCGACGCCGAGGCCGCCGGGGTTGCGGGCGGTGATGCCGTAGGGGAGGACGAAGGCGAAGCTGCTGTTGCCTTCGAGGGCGAGGGAGAGCCAGGCGCCGCCTGAGGTGGTGGTGGGCTCGCCGGTGAGCTGGGCGTTGGCGGTGACACGGACGCTGTCGCGAGAGCCGGCGTCGGGGGTGACGAAGAGATTGACCGAATCGGGAATGGTGCCGCCGATGGCGACGGTGACGGTGATGGACTGTGGGGCGTCGTTGGCGTTGGGGTCGGAGACGCGGATGACGGCGGTCTGGACGCCGGCGGGAAGGGAAGCGGTATTGAGGGTGACGTTGATGGGGGTGCAGGAG
>CAYMTH010000605.1:2751-3812 GCA_964393235.1 uncultured Solibacteraceae bacterium
ACGGCCCAGGAGGCCGAGGACTGGAGCGATACGTTGAGAGTGCCGTCGCCGGCGTTGAAGAACTCGACGGAGCGAGTGGGGCCGTTCTGCCCGGCGGCGATGGAGACGGGCCCGATGGTGGTCTCAGAAAGGCGTAACGACGGGGCCGCGGACAGCAAAGCGGCTCCGAGGCAGCTCATCAGCAGGGTGCGCATCAGCTTCATAGTGGGGATCCTCCGCCCAAAACATTTATCGTACACTTTGTTCCGGGGCTGCGTTCCGGCGGGAGGCCGGAGCGGTTATTCTTTCCGTATGTAAATTGGGGACGCGGGACAGGAGGCGGGAGCCTTCGGCCTGGGAACCGACCGGCTTAGGCGCAGAATAGCATCCCTTTTTCGGTTTGTACATCAGATAATGGGAGCTGCCCCATGTTCGCAACCATCAGGGAACAGATCGAGACCATCTTCCGGGAAGACCCGGCAGCGAAGAGTGTGATCGAGATCCTTCTCTGTTACCCGGGGCTGCACGCGATCCTGCTGCACCGCGTGTCGCACCCGCTGTATCGCGCGGGCGTGCCGCTGCTGCCGCGGTTGATTTCGCAGTTCGCGCGGTGGCTGACGGGGATTGAGATTCACCCGGGGGCGAAGATCGGGCGGAGATTTTTCATCGATCACGGGATGGGGGGGGTGATCGGGGAGACGGCGGAGATCGGCGACGACGTGCTGCTGTACCAGGGCGTGACGCTGGGCGGGACGGGCAAGGAGTGCGGCAAGCGGCATCCGACGCTGGGCAACCGCGTGGTGGTGGGCACGGGGGCGAAGGTGCTGGGCAACATCAAGATCGGGGACAACGCGCGCATCGGGGCGGGGAGCGTGGTGATCCATCCGGTGCCGGACAACAGCACGGTGGTGGGCATTCCGGGCAAGGTGGTGCGGTCGCGCGCGGACGCGAGCGATCAACTCGAGCACGGCAAGCTGCCGGATCCCGAGGGGCAGGCGATTGCGGACTTGACCAAGCGCGTGGCGGAGCTCGAGGCGCAGGTGAAGTCGCTGACGGAGGGTCAGCTCTTGTCCAACAAGTCG
>CAYMTH010000606.1:0-3792 GCA_964393235.1 uncultured Solibacteraceae bacterium
GGACTCGACATGTCGAAGGGGATTCTCGAGTACGTCGCCACCGACCTCTATAACGGGGTGGAGGCGCCGGCGCGGTATCGCGAACTGGTGGCCGGCGGCGACCTGGGCGCGAAGACGGGGCGGGGGTTCTACGACTGGTCCGTGAAGAGCGCCGATGAGGCGCGCGCCCGCCGCGACGGGTTCGTGCTGCAGATGCTGAAGTGGCAGCGGGCGCGCGAAGAGTAGTTACTTGGTCCAGTTGAGAGCGAGGTCGACGAAGCTGCGGACGCAGACGCCGGACGGGCCCTTGGGCATGTAGGGCTTGTTCTCTTCGAGCCAACCGGTGCCGGCGATATCGAGATGGACCCACGGGGTATCGCCGGCCCACTCCTTGAGGAAGTAGGCGGCGGTGATGGCGCCGCCCCAGCGGCCGCCGATGTTGCCGATGTCGGCGAAGGGCGATTTGAGGTAGTCGCGGTACTCGTCGTCGAGCGGCATATGCCACATCTTTTCGCCCTGGCGGGCGGCGGCGGCCTGGAACTTCTGGCGGAAGGCGTCGTTATTGGAGAAGAGGCCGACGTGGATGTGGCCGAGGGCGACGACGATGGCCCCGGTGAGGGTGGCGACGTCGACCATGTGGGTGACGCCCTGGCGCTTGGCGTACTCGATGGCGTCGACGAGGATGAGGCGGCCTTCGGCGTCGGTATTGAGCACCTCGATGGTCTTGCCGCTGAGGCTGGTGACGATGTCGCCGGGGCGCTGGGCGCGGGCGGCGACGGCGTTTTCGACCACGGGGACGTAGGCGCTGACGGGGACGGGCGGCTTGAGCGAGGCGATGGCGAGCATGGCGCCGAGAACGGCCGCGCCGCCGGCCATGTCGTACTTCATCTTCTCCATCCCATCGGCGGGCTTGATGGACACGCCGCCCGTATCGGAGGTGAGGGGGTGGGGGGGGGGGGGGGGGGGTTCCGGGGTGGAGGGGACGACGATGGGCGAGGGGGGGTGGGGCGAGCCCTGGGCGACGCCGAGCAGGGAGCCCATGCCGAGCTGGGTCATGCGGTCCTTGTCGAGGACCTCGACTTCGAGGCCCGGGACGATTTGCGTCATGGCGCGGGCGCGCTCGACGAGGACGGGCGGGGTGAGGATGTTGCCGGGTTCGTTGACGAGGGTGCGGGTGAAGTTCTGCGCCTCGCCGAGGATGTTGCCGCGGAAGAAGGCTTCCTGCATGTCGTCGGGGCGGTCGGCGGTGATCACCTTGAACTCGCCGAGTTCGGTGCGCTCGTCCTTCTTCGACTTGTGGGCGTCGACCTCGAAGTTGCCGAGGTGGAGGCCTTCGGCGGCGGCGGAGACGAAGTCCTCGGTGACGTAGGCGGCGTCGAGGGCAAAGGCGAGGCGGGCGGAGCCGTTTTGTTTGGCCTTGCGGACGGCGGCGGCGATGAGGCGGCGAAGGGTGGGCGGATCGAACTTGGCGGCCTTCCCTGCCCCGGCGAGGACGACGCGCTTGGCGGCGAAGCCCTGGGGACGGTGGAGGACGGTGGTCTCATACAGGCGGCCCTTGGCTTCGCCGGAGGACTCGACGTCGGCGAGCCATTCGGGGTTGGCGGCGCGGACGGCGTCGTAGCTCGGGGTGGAGGGGCGGCCGTCGGCGTCGAACTGGAGGACGAGGAGGGCGTCGGCTTCGACGGCGGTGAGGTTGGCGTTGGTGAGGATGACCTGCATATGGATTTATTGGGCTTTCGATCGGATGAGGGCGGCGCGGGCCTCGGCGTTTTGTTCCTTGGTCTTTTCGGCGGCGCGCTTGTCGTGGAGCTTCTTGCCGCGGCCGAGGGCGAGTTCCACCTTGATTTTGCCATCCTTGAAATACATCTTGGTGGGGATCAGGGAGAGGCCCTTTTCGCGGGTTTTGCCGTGGAGCTTGTCGATTTCCTGGCGATGGAGCAGGAGTTTGCGCTTGCGGACCGGGAGGTGGTTCTCACGGTTGCCGTGGGAGTACTCGCTGATGTGGGCGTTCAGCAGCCAGGCTTCGCCCTTTTCGATGGCGGCGAAGGAGTCTTTCAGCTGGACTTTGCCGGCGCGGCAGGCCTTCACTTCGGTCCCGGTGAGGACCATGCCGGCCTCGAACCGTTCCATGAGTTCGTAGTCATGGCCGGCGGAACGGTTGTCGCTGATGATCTTGAAGCCGTTGGCGGCTTTGGCCTTAGCGGCGCCCAAAACGATTCTCCTGCACTTTGTTCTCAACGGGGGCGCGGTGCGCGTCGTCAATGAGTAGTAGGTGGGTCGTCACCGACCCTACCAGTCTCTGATTTTAGCACGCGACGAAACCGGAACCATCTGCAAGATGCTGAATATTCGACAGTTATGCAGCCTGCTGGCCTGCGCCACGATCCTTTGGACGAGCATCGTCCCTGCGGAGGCGAAGACCCGGAAGGGCGACAAGTACTACAAAGCCGGCCAGAAAGCCGAGATGGCGCAGGACCCGGAAAAGGCCCTGGAGCAGTATGACCTGGCGCTGAAGGAAGACCCGACGGACACGGCGTACCAGATGGCGCAGCGGCGGACGCGGTTCGCGGCGGCGGCCGGGCGGATCGACAAGGCGCAGAAGCTGCGCGAGGCCGGGAAGGTGGAAGAGGCGCTGCTCGAGTTCGAGCGGGCGTTTCTGATCGACCCGTCGTCGTCGCTGGCGGTGCAGGAGATCCGGCGGACGAAGGCGATGCTCGACTACCAGAAGCGGCAGGGTGCGGCGATGCGGCCGGATGAGAAGGGGCTAACGCCGGCGCAGGCGGCCAAGAAGCGGAACGAGGAGAAGATCGGGACGATCCAGCCGGTGCCGGAGCTGAAGCCGATTTCGCGGCAGGTGACGTCGCTCAAGATGAACAACCAGAACGTGAAGGTTCTTTACGAGACGCTGGGGAAGCTGACCGGGATCAACGTGATCTGGGATCCGGAGTATCAGCAGCCGTCGAAGAACTATAACGTCGACCTGACGAACACGAACCTCGAAGCCGCGCTCGATTACCTGTCGGTGATGACGAAGACCTATTGGAAGCCGCTGTCGTCGAACACGATCTTTCTGACCAACGACAACATCACGAAGCGGCGCGACTACGAGGACAACGTCGTCAAGGTTTTCTATCTGCAGAACATCACGTCGGTGCAGGAGTTGAACGAAATCGCGACGTCGGTGCGGTCGGTGACCGAAATCCGGCGGTTGTATACGTACAACGCGCAGAACGCGGTGATCGCGCGCGGGACGGTGGACCAGGTGGCGCTGGTGGAAAAGCTGCTGTCGGACCTCGACAAGCCGAAGCCGGAAGTGCTGGTGGACGTGATCGTGATGGAAACGGCGACGGGGCGGACGCGGGACCTGGCGGCGACGGTGGTGACGGGCGATTCGCCGGGGTTGAACTTCAGCATTTCGCCGACGGCGTCGGGGACGGGGACGTCCGCGAGCTCGGCGCGGAAGCTGGGCGAGCTACGGTCACTGACGGAGAACGACTTTACGGTGAACCTGCCGGGCGCGCTGCTGCAGGCGATCATGACGGACCGCAACAGCAAGGTGCGGCAGACGCCGCAGATCCGGGCGGCCGACGGGCAGAAGGCGCAGTTGCGCATCGGTGAAAAAGTCCCGACGGCGAGCGGCAGCTTCCAGCCGGGCATCGGCGCGGTGGGCGTGAGCCCGCTGGTGAACACGCAGTTCCAATACCTGGAAGTCGGCGTGGTGATGGACATGGTGCCGCGCATTCACGGCGACGACGAAGTGTCGATGCACGTCGAAATCGAAATCTCGAACGTCGTCGAGCGGATCGACATCGG
>CAYMTH010000607.1:0-1435 GCA_964393235.1 uncultured Solibacteraceae bacterium
GTTCTGTTCCTCGAAGGCGATGTTGTGCACGTGCATGTGCTGGCCCTGTTCGATATTGGTCTTCGCGCGGCCGATCACCTGGCCGTAGCGGTAGACGGTTTCGCCCAGCGCGATATTGGCGATGGCCACTTTATGGCCGGCCGGGACGGCGTTCTTCACCTTGAAAGAGGCGCCGGCGACGACGAGGTCCTGGCCCTCGGCGAGCGGCACGCGCGCGACGGCGACGTTGTCTTTCGGGTGCAACTGGATGGCGGAGTTTTCCGCCGTGGGCAACTTGGCGATATCGAGAAGGCTCATCGTAGTAATACCGTTTCGCAGATCTGTTCCTGGATGTGGACTTTCAGGCGTTTGCCGGCGGGGTGGATCCAGAGGCCGGTGCCGTCCTGAGGCACGGGGATGTCCTCGAGGCGGTTGACGAAAATGGCCTTGCCGGAGTCGACGCCCTTGAGGAGTTTGCCGATGTGGAGGTGGAGGTGGCACTGAGTGCGGACGCGGGTGCCGTTGTAGGCGATGCCCCAGTCGTCGCCCCAGAGTTCCTTGGCCTTGGCGATGGCCTCGCGCCAGAGCTTCGCGCGTTCGGCCGGAGACAGGTGCTTCAGTTCGTGCATCTGGCCGGCGACGACGCGGCGGGGCAGGGCGAGGGTGCGGTTGGCTTTGCGCGGGTTGGCGTCTTTGAGGAAGAAGACCTCGACGGAATCGGGGTGTTTGCCCGCTTCATTCGTGAGGGAGCAGTGGCGCTCCTTGAGGGTATCGGGGTTGGCCGGGTCGCAGCCGCAACGGTCGACGGCGGCCGCGAGAGGGAAGGCCGTGGCCGCGAGAAAGAGAATTCGCCACATCCCGCATATTCTATCGCGGGGCGCGGTTTCTATACTGGTTAGGTGCAACGGAATTGGGCGCGGCTGGGGCTGGCGTTCCTGGGAGTGGCGATCTTCTTCGCGGGATGGACGGCGGCGTTCGGGCTGTACGGGCCCGACGAGCCGCGCTACGCCTCCATCGCGCGGGCCATGGCCGAGACCGGCGACTGGATCACGCCGCGGCTCGACGGCGAGCCGTGGATGGAAAAGCCGCCGCTGCTCTACTGGCTCGGCGCCATCGGTTTCCGCCTGGGCCTGGGGCCGGAGACGGCCGTGCGCGTGCCGCTCGGCGTCCTGAGCGCGGCGTTCGTGGTCTGGTTCGGCTGGTTCCTGCGGCGGTGGATGGAGAACCGGCGCGCGCTGGCGGCGGCGATGATGCTGGCCACCTCGGCCGGCTGGATCGCCTACTCCCACGTCGCCGTCACCGATGTGCCGCTCACCGTCTGCTTCGCCGCGGCCATGCTGCTCAGCCTGCGCTGGATCGAAGAGGGGCGCCGCCGCGACGCCCTCGCCGCGGGCGTGCTGTTCGGCCTCGCGATCCTGGCCAAGCCCCTCGTCCCCGTCGCCCTCGCCGCCCCGGT
>CAYMTH010000607.1:1445-3789 GCA_964393235.1 uncultured Solibacteraceae bacterium
GCCGCTGGCGCCAGTGGCCCATCGTCGTCGCGGCCGCCCTCGCCGTGGCCGCGCCCTGGTACGCGGCGATGACCGCGCGTGAGGGCTGGGCCTTCGTCGACGAACTCTTCGTCAAGCACCACTTCAGCCGCTTCGTCAGCCACGAGCTGCAGCACGTGCAGCCCTTCTGGTTCTACGTGCCCGCGCTCGCCGGCCTGCTGCTGCCGTGGACGTGGCTGCTGGTCCGCGCGCCGTGGCGCGACGAAGCCTGGCGCTTCTTCGCCGTCTGGCTCGCGTTCGGCTTCGCGGTCTTCTCCGGTTCGTCGAACAAGCTGCCGGGCTACGTGATGCCGCTGCTGCCGGCCGCCGTGGTGCTGATGGCGGCGGGCCTCGACGTCTCGAAGAAGTGGCCTTTCCGCGTGGCCGGCGGCATGGCCGCGCTCGTGATGATGTTGAAACTCGTCGCCGCGCCGCTGCTCGACGCGAAGTTCACCGCGCGCGAACTGAGCCGCCAGGTCACCGCCGACGCCTGCGCCGAGGGCGTCCCCCGCGGCCTCCGCTACGGCCTGCACTACTACGCCCGCCGCCCCATCGGCGACTGCTGGCAGATGCCCGGCGCCACTCCCGTCCCCGCCGGCGCGATCCCCGCCCCGCGCCACGCCCGCTTCTCCATCACCCATTCCCAGCCCGCCCCGCTCACCGGCCGCCTGCTCGTCTTCGCCACCTTCCACAAGCCCGAAGGCGACCTCGTCCTCCCCGTCGAAAACGAGCCGAACCGCGTCTGGATCGCCGCCCGCGAAGTCCTCCACTGGCCCGCCGGCCAGCCCGTCACGCTCGACCCCATGGCCGCCGCCTTCCCCGGCCCCCTCACCTCCACCCACGCCCAGCCCTTCTGGTTCACGGTGATCTTCGACCCCGACTACAACTTCCCCTACGACGGCCTCAGCCCCCGCGACCTCCGCGGCGAACTCGTCCACATCGACCCCTTCGACCCCGCCGCCGACCGCGTCCACCCGCTCTCCCTCCCCCGCCCCGCCGCCGTCCCCGCGCCTCCCCGCGCCACCGTCGAAGTGCCCAGCGCGCTGCTCTCCCGCTTCCACCACCGTCCCGTCACGCTCCGCGCCGACGTCCTCCGCGGCAACGCCCCCGGCCGCGTGCTCGTCTTCCACGCCTTCGGCGAACGCTTCCACAGCAACCGTCTGCGCCGCGAACTCACCGCCGCCCCGAACCGCCCCACGCTCATCTTCCTCGATTGCGTCGAACGCTTCGGCCACCACGCCTTCGCCGATTCCCCCGTCAACGGCCCCTGGGACCGCGCGCTCCTCGAAGAGCTCCTGCCCGCCCTCGGCCCCGGCCCCGCCCCCGACCTCCTCGGCGACGGCTTCGGCGCCTGGGCCGCCGTCCGCCTCAAACAGGACCACCCCGCCACCTTCGGCCGCGCCTGGGCGCTCGACCCCGGCCGCCTCGTCTTCCGCGACTTCTTCGGCATCGGTCTCAGCGCCCGGCCCCAGTATCTCTTCGTCGACCCGCGCGGCGCCCGCCGCCCCTTCACCGGCGATTGGACCA
This sequence comes from uncultured Solibacteraceae bacterium, assembly GCA_964393235.1. Classification (GTDB taxonomy): domain Bacteria; phylum Acidobacteriota; class Terriglobia; order Bryobacterales; family Bryobacteraceae. The sequence continues at coordinate 2,991 of CAYMTH010000607.1, forward strand.
TCGCCTCCCACGCCCTCCGCGAAACCGTCCTCGGCCCCGACGGCGGCCGCTGGGAGAGCTGGGAATCGGTCTTCGGCCCGCGCACCAGCGAGGGCATTAGCCGCGAACTCTTCGCCCGCGACAACGGCGACGTCGACCCCGCCGTCCTCGACGCCTGGCTCGAACGCGACCTCGCCCGCCGCCCCTGGCCCCCCGCCACCCGCAAAATCACGGCGGCCGATCTGCCCGCCATCCTACAATCGAAATAATGTCCGCGAAAAAGCTGACGGCGCACGTAAAAGCCGCCGGTTGAGCGAGCAAATTGAGTCCAAAGGTTTTGGACCAGGTGCTCGGCGCTCTGCCGAAACAATCCGACCCCCGTGTGCTGGTGGGCTTCGACACGTCCGACGACGCCGGAGTCTTCCAGTTGACGCCGGAGTGTGCCCTCGTGCAGACGGTCGATTTCTTCACGCCCATCGTCGACGACCCGTACCTGTTCGGCGCCATCGCCGCGGCCAATTCGCTCTCCGACGTCTACGCCATGGGCGGCAAGCCGGTCACCGCGCTCTCCATCCTCGCCTGGCCCCGCGAAGGCGACCTCGAGGACCTCGGCCAGATCCTCCTCGGCGGGCTCGACAAGATGAAGGAGGCCGGCTGCCTCATCCTCGGCGGCCACTCCGTCGCCGACGCCGAACCGAAGTTCGGCTACGCCGTCACCGGCACCGTCTCGCCCGCCCGCGTGCTCGCCAACAAAGGCGCCCGCCCCGGCGACGCGCTGGTCTTCACCAAGGCCATCGGCACTGGCGTCATCTCGACGGCC
>CAYMTH010000608.1:0-885 GCA_964393235.1 uncultured Solibacteraceae bacterium
TCCACCATGCGGCGCGCCAGCAGGCACCGCCGCCCGAACGCCTCCGACATCGGGTCGTCAAGGCCGTACATCTGCCGCGTCGCTTCGGACTCGCTCTTGACGTCGACCAGTTCGGGCGCCTTCGACTGCATCCGGAACGCGAGCTCATACGCCGCGATGCGCGCGTCGAGTTCACTTGTATGCGTCCGCGCGGCGGAGTGCTTCTCATTCATCCACTTCAACAAGTCGAGCTCTTCCCGCTGCTGTTTCGCCGTCAGCGCACCGGGCCGGTTCAAGTCCACGATAGGCGTGTCGCCGTTGCGGAACAGCGTGCCCTGATACGCCGCCGGCAGGAAGCCGTTGCCCCAAACGCCGTTGCCGCCGATCGTCGAACCCCGCGGATCCCCCAGCACGACGAAACCGGGCAGGTCCTGATTCTCCGTCCCGAGCCCGTAGGTGATCCACGCGCCGATCGACGCGCTGCCCGGGAACTGATTGCCCGTCAACGTGTGATAGACCGCCGGCCCATGGTTGTTGTTGTCGACCTTGATGCCATGGATGAAGGCGAGGTCGTCCACCTGCTTTGCCAGGTTCGGCATGAGGTCCGTGATCCAGCGCCCGCTCTGCCCGTGCTGCCGCATCGGCGCCACGGGCGGGATGATGCGGTTCGGCGCGGCCGAGAACGTCGCGATCTCGCCCACCGTGCCGTCAGCCTTCGGCATCTGCTTGCCGGCGAGCTTAACCAGCGCGGGCTTGTAGTCGAACAGGTCCATCTGGCTGACGCCGCCTTCCATGAACAGGAAGATGACGCGCTTGGCCTTGGCGGGGATGTGGGCCGGCTTGAGGGCGAGCGGCGCGTCGGCGGCCGAGAGCATGTCCTGTAGAGCGAGGCCACCGAGGCCAATC
>CAYMTH010000608.1:895-3786 GCA_964393235.1 uncultured Solibacteraceae bacterium
TGGCCTTGGCCGGCACATGCGCGGGCTTCAGCGCCAGCGGTGCCTGGCTCTCGGCCGCCATGAGGTTCTGGGCCGCCAGGCCGCCCAGCCCCAGCCAGGTCGATTGCAAAAAGTCGCGTCGGGAACGGAACATATCGAGGCTTACTCCACAAACAGGAATTCGTTGGAATTGAGGAGCACGCGGCACAGGGCGTCGAGTGTTCCGGGGAAGGTGGCGAAACGATCAGTCTCTTCCGGCGTGGGTGGCCGCTGCAGAATCCGCTGGAAAGCCATGCGGACTTGCGCGGGCTTGCCCTCGCCCGCTTCTTTGGCGATCAGCGCCGCGAGGTGCTGCGATTCTTCATGCACCAGGTTGCCGTTCATCAGCGACAGCGCCTGCAATGGCGTCGTCGTGCTGCTGCGGCGGTCGCAGGATTCGCTGAACACGGGCGCGTCGAAGGCCGCCATCATCGGCAGCGGCATCGAGCGGCGCTGGAACGTGTAGATCGACCGGCGGCGCAGGTCGCGCTCGTCGTCGTTGGACTCCCACATCAGCGCGCCGCCGCGGCCGTAGCGCGCGAAATCGGCCAGATCCGAGGGCAGGGCGGGGAAGACGCTCGGTCCCCCACGCGTCAGATCGAGCCGGTTGCTCAGATACAGGATCCCGTCGCGGATCTCCTCGGCCTGCAGCCGGCGCCGGGGGAACCGCGACAGCAGCTTGTTCTCCGGATCCACCTTATCGGCGGCCGGATTTTCCGCGGCCTGCCGGTACGTCGCCGAGTGCAGGATCAGCCGGTGCATGGCCTTCACGCTCCAGCCCGATTCGATGAACTGGTGCGCCATCCAGTCAAGCAGTTCCGGATGCGTGGGCCGCTCCCCGTTGATCCCGAAATCGCTCGGCGTCGCGACGATGCCCGTGCCGAAATGATGCTGCCAGATCCGGTTCACCATCACGCGCGCGGTGAGCGGATTGTCTTTGTTGGCGATCCATTTCGCCAGCGTCAGCCGCCAGCCCCGCGTCGGGAACTGCCGGTAGCGGTCCTGCTCGATCACGGCGGACTCGGCCTTGCCCGCGATCGCGGTCAGGAATCCAGCCTCCACGGTCTCGCCCGGCTGGCGGTAATCGCCGCGCGTCAATACCCGCGTCGGCGCGATGAAGGGACCGTTCGGCGGTCCGGGGACATTCTTTACCGTCAGCGCCGTCGGCTGCCAGCGGCCAAGACGGCGCCGGAGCATATCGAGCTTCTCCGAGGCGTCCCGGTGCTTGATGCGTTCTTCTTCATTGAAGATCTTCGAGGTCGTCCGCGCGATCTCTCCGCGCAACTCTTCCACCGTCAGCACGTCGAAACGCTTGGCGATCTGCTCGGCGGGCGCGGCCTGCAGCCGCTTCAACAGAACGGCTTCATAATCGTCGAGCAGTTTCTTCTCTTCGGCGTCCTGCGTCCGGTCGGCGTCCTCCTTCAGGTCCGCATGCCGCAACCGCTCCGCCTTGGTGAACAGAGTCGAGTCCTTCCGCCGCAACTCCAGCCGCAGGTCGTCGACGTTCAAAGGCCGCAACGCCGCCGCCGCGCGACGCCCCTCGCGGAACTTCGGCAAAAGCGCCTGCTCCATCGCGTCGAGCGCCTTCTTGTCGGGGCCGTCCTTCAACAGCGCCTGTAGCTCCTTGATCTTGGCTTCGGCCCGCGCGCGGAACTCCTCGTCCTTGTACGGCACATCGACGTTCTCTACCTGAATGGCATTAAAAAATGCCTGGAAGCGGTAAAAATCCTTCTGCGGGATCGGATCGTACTTATGGTCATGGCACCGCGCGCAACCGAGCGTCAGCCCCAGGAACACCGACGCCGTCGTCGACGTCACTTCGCTCAGATAGTTCTGCCGCACCTCGTCAGCCACCAGGTTCGACCGGTCCCACGGCGCCAGCCGAAGGAATCCGAGCGGCACATGCCCCTGCACGTCCGGAGCATAATTGTTCCGCGTCTTCGAGTGTTCATCCCCGCCGGCCAGTTGCTTCAAAACGAACCGGTCGTAGGGCATATCGTTGTTGAACGCTTCCACCACCCAGTCGCGGTAACGCCACGCGTTGCCGATCGCCCCGTCGCCTTCCAGGCCCGAGGTCTCGCCGTACCGCACCAGATCCAGCCAGTGCCGGCCCCAGCGCTCGCCGTACCGCGGGTCGGCCAGCAGTTTCTCGATCAGGTTTTCGTACGCCTTGTCCGAGTTGTCGCTCAGAAACGCATCGAGTTCGCTCGGTGACGGCGGCAAACCGATTAGATCGAAGTACACACGCCGCGCCAGCGTCCGTTTCGAGGCCGGGGCCGCCGGCGTCGCGCCGGCCTTTTCCAGCCGTGCCAGGACAAAATGGTCCACCGCATTCCGCGCCAGTTTCGCGTTACCCACCGCCGGCACCGCCGGCTTCACCGGCTTCTCGTACGGCCACCGCCAATCGCTCTTTGCCAGTTGCCGGTCCTCCGGCAACTCTTTGATCCCCTTCTCGACCGATGCGATTTCCGCCGCCGTCAACTCCCCGCCCAGCGGCATCTTCGGCTCGATCTTGCCCTGCATCATCAACAGCAGCGGACTCTTCTCAGGATGCCCGCCCATCACGGACGGCCCGTGCTTCTTCCCGCCCTTCTTAATCGCCGCCAGGTTCGACACAACCAGGTCGCCCGCCTTCGACTTCTCGTCGTGGCAGGCAAGGCACTTCGTCGCCAGAACTGGCGGTAACGAACCCGACTGCGCCCACACCGCGGCACTCATCAGAAAGAGGCTTGGCCATCTCCGCATGGAAAGAAGTATATCTCTTAATATTCCCGCTCGTAGTATCCCCAAAGGAAATTTCCTTCCGGGAACTCCCGCACCAGCCGGAATCCATTCTTTTCCGTAAAAAACCGCAGCGACCGCGCGTTCCGCAC
>CAYMTH010000609.1:0-3780 GCA_964393235.1 uncultured Solibacteraceae bacterium
CCTCGCGCAGATCGTGCTTGTCGGCCTGCCGCTCGCCGCCGCCGGCGCGCACCGCCTGCTGCACCCCACCGCCGGCGTCCTGCTGTTCTCCGTCTTCGGCTTCTACAACCACGCCAACCTCCGCATCGGCCACGGCCCGCTCACCCCCGTGCTCTCCGGGCCGCAGTTCCACCGCCTGCACCACGGCCGGAACGAGTGCTATTGGAACAAGAACCTCGCCGCCTTCTTCCCGGTGATCGACATCCTTTTCGGCACCTACGTCCGCCCCACGCCGGGCGAGTTCCCGCCCACCGGCCTCCCCGGCCGGCCGCAGTCCCGCGGCGGTCTCCGCCCGCTCGTCGCCGCGATGTTCGGCCGCTGAGCCCGCCGGGCGATAATGCACTTCATGCGTCTCTTCCTCGTGTTCGCCGCGGCCCTTTCCGCGCAGGAGTGGACCCTGCTCGATTCCGGCGTCACCGCCCGTCTCCGCGGCGTCTCCGCCGTCAATGAGCGCGTCGCCTGGGCCTCCGGCGCCAACGGCACCGTGCTCCGCACCGCCGACGGGGGCACCACCTGGAAGCGGCTCCCCGTGCCCGGCGCCGAAAAGCTCGATTTCCGCGACGTCGACGCCGTCGACGAGCGGACCGCCTACATCCTCAGCATCGGCCCCGGCGACGCCTCCCGCATCTACAAAACCACCGACGCCGGCGCGACCTGGACCCTGCAGTTCACCAACCCCGATCCCAAGGCCTTCTACGACGCCATGACCTTCTGGACCGGGCGCGACGGCCTCGCCGTCAGCGACACCGTCGACGGCCGCTTCGTCCTACTCTCCACCCGCGACGGCGGCACGCACTGGAACCGCGTCGAGGTCGCCGCCCCCGCCCGCGCCGGCGAAGGCGCCTTCGCCGCCAGCGGCACCAATATCGCCGTGCGCGGCAAGCGCATCTGGATCGGCCTCAACTCGGGCCGCGTGCTGCGCTCCGTCGACGGCGGGCGCACATGGGCCGTCGCCGAATCGGGGCTCGCCACTTCGGAATCGGCCGGCATCTTCGGGCTCGGCTTCCGCGACGGCCGCCGCGGCATCGCCGCCGGGGGCGACTATAAGCGCGTCGATCATACGGAAAAGAATGCCGCCATCACCGCCGACGGCGGACTCACTTGGCAGCCGCTCGCCGGCCTCAACGGCCTCCGCTCCGCCGTCGCGCCGCTCGCCGGCAAGCGCTGGATCGCCGTCGGTCCCTCGGGCGCCGACGTCTCCGAGGACGACGGCCGCACCTGGCGCGCGGTCCCCGGGCCCGGATTTCACACTTTCAGCGGCCGCTTCGCCGCCGGCGAAAAAGGCCTGATCGGGAGACTCGAATGGAAATAAAGTACTGGCGCGCCGCGTGCGCGCTCGCCGTCGTCGCCGCCGCGCTCAGCGCGCAGATGGAGCCCGAGCCCCGCTGGTGGCGCGGCAACCTGCACACGCACACCCTCTGGTCCGACGGCGACGACTTCCCCGACATGGTGGCCGCCTGGTACCGCCACGCCGGCTACCACTTCCTGGCGCTCTCCGACCACGGCGTGTTGAGCAACGGCGAACGCTGGATGACCGCGGGCGCCATTAACCGCCGCGCCGGCGTGGACGCCGTGGCCCGCTACCGGCAGCGCTTCGGCGACGCCTGGGTGGAGCGTCGCGGCGACGAGGTGCGCGTCAAGCCGCTCGACGAGCTGCGCCCGCTCGTCGAAGAGCGCGGCCGCTTCCTCATGATCCCCGCCGAAGAGCTCTCGAGCGCCGCCGGCGACGGCCGCACGCTCCACATGAACGCCACCAACATCGTCGAGCAGCTCCTGTTCCAGACCGGCGCAACGGTCCGCGATTCGATGACCCGCAACCTGCAGATCGTCGAAGAGTCCGCGCGCCGCACCGGCCGCGAGACCATGGTCCACGTCAACCACCCCAACTACAAATGGGGCCTCACCGCCGAGGACCTCGCCGCCGTCGTCAACGAACGTTTCTTCGAGGTCTGGAACGGCGTCGACGGCGACAACGATCCCGGCGACGCCGCGCGCCCCTCCACCGACGTCATCTGGGACGTCGCCAACACGCTCCGCATCCTGAAGTACAAGGCCGCGCCGCTCTACGGCCTCGCCACCGACGACTCCCACAACTACCACGGCAACAAGACCCACTCGCCGCCAGGCCGCGCCTGGGTCATGGTCCGCGCCCGGCACCTGACCCCCGAATCGATCGTCCGCGCCATGAAGAAGGGCGACTTCTACGCCACCACCGGCGTCGAACTCGCCGACATCGCCTTCGCTGACAAAACGCTGCGCCTGAAGATCGCCGCTCGCCCCGGCGAGACCTATGTCACCCGCTTCATCGGCACCCGCAAGGGTGTGCGCCCGCAGCCGAAGCCCCGCGGCGACGGCAGTGAGGAGACCACGCTCGACTACGGCCCGGCGGTCGGCGAGGTGTTCGCCGAGGTGCGCGGCGCCGCGCCGTCGTATCAGTTGCGCGGCGACGAGCTCTACGTCCGCGCCGTCGTCGAATCGAGCGCCGCTCCGGCCGTCCCCACCGACGAGTACAAGTTCCAGCGCGCCTGGACGCAGCCCGTCGGCTGGTAGTCAGTTCCGCGGCGGATTCGTGTGGCAGTGGACGCAGTTGGTGGTCCGCAGCGCCGGATTCGCCGTGTGCTTCTCCGCGTTGTAAGGCGCCATCTCGGCGTGACAGGTCGTGCAGTTGAACCCGCGCGAGACGACCAGCTTGTGCGACCGTTCGAAGTGCCAGTAGCCCTCGCGCTTCCGCGCCGTCATCTCCGGCAGGTCGTGGCAGAACCGGCACTGGTTCGCGGCCTCCGGCTTCACCGCCGGGGGCGTCAACGACGGCGCCGCGCCCGGCCGCCCCGGTTCGCGACGGCCCGCGCCCGCCGCCGTTCGCGCCGCCACGCGGCCCATGAAAATCGACCCGCCGCGAAAGGCGCCCTCGATCCCGTTCTTCCCGTGCAGCCCGCCGAACCCGGTCGCCTCGCCCGCCGCCAGCAGGCCCGGAATCGGCCGCCCGTCGGCCGTCACCACGCGGCACGCCTCGTCGACCGCGATCCCGCCCAGGCTCTTCCGGATCAGCACGAACATCGGCGCGGCGTAGAATGGCGGCTTCGCGATCCGCCCCTGCTCGGCCGCGACGGATTCCCGCAGCGCCGCCGCGTCCATGCCCGTCAGCCGCGCCAGCTCCTCCAGTGTCTCCGCGCGATGGATGAACCCCGGTACGTTGAACACCGCCTCCAGCCGGTCCGCCCCGTAGCCCGCGTGCACGATGCGGAACCCCTTCCGCCCCTCGGCGTCGAACACGGCCCAGAACCGCGCCGGCCGCTGCGCCGCGACGATCGGAATCGTGGTCTTCGGCTCGTGCTGCTCCTTGGCGAAACGCCGGCCCTGCGCGTTCACCCAGATGGCCCCGATCGCGGCGACAAAGTGCCCGCGCTTGCCCTCCGGGTCGAACGGGTCCGGCAGCCCCGTCGCGTAGTTCCATTGGTGATCCAGCCGCGCCGAAATCCCCCCGCCCGCGCGCACCCACTCCATCCCCTCGCCGTTGGCGAAGAACCCGCCGCCCACCAGGATCCGCTCCGGCACCGGCATCGACTTCGGCCACGACGCGCGGACAAGATCGAGGTTGTTCGCGAACCCGCCCGTCGCCAGCAGCACATGCCGCGCCGTGATCGTTTCGGCCTTGCCCGACCGCAGCTCCCGCGCCGCGATGCCCGTCGCCCGGCCCCCGGCGAACGTCAGCCCCGTCACCAGCGTATGGAACCGCCAGGT
>CAYMTH010000610.1:0-832 GCA_964393235.1 uncultured Solibacteraceae bacterium
GCGGCCGCAGTCTCCCCCACCCCGAACCTCACCGCCCCCTCCGCCCGCGGCCCCCACTCCGGCGCCGGCGGCCGGATCCCCGGCGCCGCCTCCACCCCCAGCGCCTCCCCCACGAACGCCCGCGTCTACCCCACCAGCGAATCCTCCGGCCCCCCCACGCCCCGGCTCTCGAAAAACAGCGTCCGCTCCACATCCGCCAGCGGCAGCAGCCCCAACTGCGACAGCCGCGAATCCGGATCCAGCACCAGCGTCCCCGCGTCCGCCAGCAACGGCGCCAGCGCCAACCCTGCCCGCAGCCGCTCTTCGAGCGACGCCCCCCGCCCATACCGCACGTCCAGCAGCGAAACCCGCTCATCCCCCGCGAACAACTCAAAGTTCTTCGGCGACCCCGCGAGCACCACCGGCACCCCCGGCCACCGCGCCAGCGCCCCTGCCAGAAACGTCGACGTAATCGCGACGTCGGCCCCCAGCGTCACCCGCGACAGCACCACCACCCGCGACGGCTCGAACCGCGGCCGCGACACCCGCAGCCGCCCGTAGCGTTCCACCAGTTCCGCCGCCCGCAGCCCCGGCACCGCCCGCTCCATCAACCGCGAAAACACGTCGACATACGCCGGCACCAGCGACGCCTCGAACGCGTCCGAAAGCGGCTCGATCACCGATCCAAACAGCTCCGCCGCCGGCATCGCCGCCAGCGCGTCGATCGATTCGAGCCGCCGTCCGGCCCGCAACTCGCGCAAAACCTCAGCCGAGGACCTGCCAACGATCAGCCCCCGCTTCGCCCCCCTCCCGGCCGGCCCCGGCCTCCCGTCCGGCCGGAACCGCTTGCCCC
>CAYMTH010000610.1:842-3776 GCA_964393235.1 uncultured Solibacteraceae bacterium
CCGCGAGCGCGTCGATCGACTCGACCCGCCCGCCGGCCCGCAACTCGCGCAACACCTCAGCCGAGGTATTTGCCAACGATCAGCTCCAGCTTCGCCCGCGTCTCGGCCGGCACCGTCGTCCGGTCGGTCAGAATCGCATGCGCCAGCGACGATCCGCACTTGCAGCTCCGCGTCTCCGGCGCCGCCGCCACCGCCTCGGCCACCAGCTTCGCCGCGTTGTCCGCGTTCGTGTGCAGCACCTGGATAATCTGCTCCACCGTCACGTGGTCGTGGTCCGGATGCCAGCAGTCGTAGTCGGTGACCATCGCCACCGTCGTGTAGCAGATCTCGGCCTCCCGCGCCAGCTTCGCCTCCTGCAGGTTCGTCATCCCGATCACGTCCATCCCCCACGACCGGTACACATTGCTCTCGGCCACCGTCGAAAACGCCGGCCCTTCCATGCACAGGTACGTCCCACCCAGCTTCGCCGTGATCCCCGCCGCGTCGGCGGCTTTCTTCACCAGCGGCCCCATCTCGCCGCACACCGGGTGCGCCATCGAAACGTGCGCCACCAGCCCGTTGCCGAAGAACGTCGAAACCCGCCCCGCCGTCCGGTCAAAGAACTGGTCCGCGATCACGAAATCGGTCGGCTTATGCTCTTCTTTCAGAGACCCCACCGCGCTCAGCGAAATGATCCGCTCCACGCCCAGCATCTTCATGCCGTAAATGTTGGCCCGGAAGTTCAGCTCCGACGGCGTGATGCGGTGCCCCCGCCCGTGCCGCGGCAGAAACGCCACGTCCTTGCCCGCCAGTTTCCCGACGACGTAGGCGTCCGAAGGCGCGCCAAACGGCGTCTCCAGCCGGACTTCCGTCTTCTCCGTAAAGCCCGGCATGTTGTACAGGCCGCTGCCGCCAATGATTCCGATCTTTGCTGTAGGGGTGCTCATGCGTTCTGGAATTCTCTAGTGTAGCAATCACGGCTTCTTCAGCAATTGCCGCGCGATCACCAGCTTCTGTATCTCGCTCGTCCCCTCGCCGATGGTCATCAGCTTCACGTCCCGGTAGAACTTCTCCACCGGGTAGTCTTTCGTGAAGCCATACCCGCCGTGAATCTGCACGGCTTCATTGCAAACCCGCACCGCCACCTCCGACGCGTACAGCTTCGCCATCGCCGATTCCTGGTTCACCGCCTTGCCTTGATCCTTCAACCACGCCGCCCGGTTCACCAGCAGCCGCGCCGCCTCGATCTCCGTCGCCATGTCCGCCAGCTTGAACTGAATCGCCTGAAATTCGCTGATAAACCGCCCGAACTGCTTCCGCTGCTTGGCGTACTTCAGCGCGGCGTCAAACGCCCCCTGCGCAATCCCCACGCTCAGCGCCGCAATCGAAATCCGCCCGCCGTCCAGCACCCGCAGCGCGTCCACGAACCCCTCGCCCGCCTCCCCCACCAGGCAATCGGCACTCACCCGGCAATCGGTCAGCACCATGTCGCCGGTATCCGAGGCCCGCATCCCCAGCTTGTCTTCCTTCTTGCCCGGCCGCAGCCCCGGCGTCCCGGCCTCGAGCAAAAACGCCGAGATCCCGTGGTGGGACTTACTCCGGTCCGTGACGGCCAGAATCATGCACGCCCGCGCGTAATGCGCATTGGTGGTGAACGTCTTGGTGCCGTTCAGCACCCATCCGTCCCCGTCGCGCACCGCCGTCGCCCGCGTCCCGCCGGCGTCGCTCCCCGCCTCCGGTTCGGTCAACGACCAGCTCCCGATCCACTCCCCCGTCGCCAGCTTCGGCAGATACTTCCGCTTCAGCGTCTCGCTCCCCGCCAGGTACAGGTGGTTCGAACACAACGACGTGTGCGCGGCCACGATCAGCCCCACCGACGGGTCCACCCGCGCCAGCTCTTCCACCACCGCGGCGTACTCGATATAGCCGTACCCCGCGCCGCCGTATTCTTCGGGAAAGATGGTGCCCATCAGGCCCATCTCTCCGCACTGCCGGATCACGGCGGAAGGGAACTCGGAGCGCTCGTCCCACTCCCGCACGTGCGGCGCAATCTCGCCTTCGGCGAACTCGCGTACCGTCCGTCGCAACTGCCGTTGTTCGTCCGTGTACGCGAAGTTCATGGAAATTCTCCTATACGATCTCTTCCCGCTCGGCGTCCCACCGCATCGCGCGTCCCTGCCGGTAGCTTTCGACAGCCATCCGGCACGCGATCGAAATCCGGAAGCCGATCTCAAACGGGCAGTTCGGTTCCTTCCCGCTCCGCACGCAGTCCATGTAGTTCTGCATATGCGCCAGCGGGTTCGATTTCGTCAGCCCGACCTTCTCCGTCCCGCCCGGCCGGTTCACCTTCTGCGGCCAGTAGCGGATCTGGTTCGCCCGCGTGATCGTGCCCTCGGTGCCCAGCAAGTCTTCCGCGAAGCCGCGCCGGTCGTTGCCGAAGCCCGACACCCACGAAAACAGAATGTCTTCCGGGTGTTCCATTGTCACCGTCATCGTGTCCGGCACTTCGCGCCCGTCTTTCCACAGGTAGATGCCGCCGACCATGTTGACCTGTTTCGGAATCTGCAGATCGAGGGCCTTATACCAGATCGAAAGCGTGTGGCACATATTCTCATAGACGTTGCCGCCCGAGTAATCCCAGTAAAAGCGCCAGTTGATGTACCGGTTCGGGTCGAAATCCCGCTTCGGCGCGTCGCCCAGGAACTTATTCCACAGAATATTTTCGGTGGTCATGTCCGGGTACACCGGCCGCGACCATTGCGGCTTGCCCACAGGCGTATTCCGCCAGTGGTCGGCGACGATGGCGGTAATCTTCCCCATCCCGCCTTCCTTGAGCCACGTCCGCGCGTCGTCAACCATGCCGGTAGAAACATGCTGGTGCCCGATGCCGACGACCAGTTTCCGGTTCTTGTTGTAGGCGGCGCGCATCGCCTTGGCGTGTTCCGGATTGAACGC
>CAYMTH010000611.1:0-932 GCA_964393235.1 uncultured Solibacteraceae bacterium
CAGCACACGCAACGCCAGACCCGCGCCAACCGTCACCAGCAGAATGATGCTCAAGAAGAACGCGCCGTGCAGATTCGTCCACAAAACCACCAGCGGCGGGAAGTACCACAGCACCCGGCGGTTCTCGAACGACAGGTCGATCCAGTAAAGACTCACCACCAGCAACACCATCGTGAACAGGTGCGGCCGCGCCAGCCAGTGAATCGAGGACGCCCCTACCGACACTGCCGTCACCGCGATCGCGATCAGATCGTTGTTCGTGTGACGCCGGCAAAGCCGGAACAACAACACCGAAGTCACGCTCAGGAGGACGATCCCCAGGTAAACCGGCCCCACCAATCCGAACTTGAGGTGGAGCGCCCCAAGGATAATGTCAGACAGCCACTCCCACGCGAACCATGGCTCCCCGGCCTTCGTGAACGAAAACATATCCGTCTCCGGGACCCGGCCGTTCGCCAGAATCCACTCGCCCGCCCGGATGTGCCATCCCGTATCCCCGTCGCCCAGCATTGTCTTCGCTCCGTCCAGCCGCAGAAACAGCAGCAGGATCGGCGACAAAAAGGCTATGTCGGTCAGCGAAGGAAAAAATCGAAAAATGGGCGCTACCCGGGGTTCACTTCCCACCGGCCTCGGAGTTGAGTTCGATTTGTTGTCGAAATCTAGCATTGTGATTGATCTCTGTGCTTATCAGCGACAACATCAGTTTGCTTTACAGTTCGTCTTACCACCAGGCCGTACCGTACCGGAACTGAGTCTCAAATTTCGCCATATCGGGACGAAAAACGTACTAGTACCGACCAAACGCAGGCCAATTACACCGCTCGCCCTGTGGTCCATCGCTCGCCCCTCCCCTTCTGGAAACATTGCCTACTCCACCAACGCAACAATCGCGCGCGGCATCGTCGTCGTCACCGGAACCAGCCGCACCGTCG
>CAYMTH010000611.1:942-2604 GCA_964393235.1 uncultured Solibacteraceae bacterium
GTAACGCGCTCGTAAGATCAGCCGTGCCGCTCATGTGCGCCCACGCGCCCCGCGGCTGGTAGATCACCCCGTGAATTCCAGTCAAAGCTCCGGCGGAGACCGTAAAAGACGGCGAGTCGCCTAACGTCTTGTCGGCTCCGGTCGATTTCGTGCATCCCGAAACGTAGGGTGGCGCACAATTGAACTTGCCGTCGTCCGTGTAGGACACCGTACTGTTCTTCCGGTCTTGCCAGAAGACCGTGCCATCGTACTTGTCCAGGTCCGAAGGAAACCCTGCCCCCTTCGAGTTCAACCCGTTCAAATTGATCATGACGTCGCCGCTCTGCCCCGTCTTCAACTCCGTCCGCCCTTGCTTCACAGAGTTCCAACTGGCCGCCTTCTTCAAAGAAGGCGAAACGAGCCCCGGGTAGCCCACGTCTGGAGCGGTAAAAACGAAAATGTTGCCGGCGCTGTCGGGGCCGCCGTTGCTTACCAACGATGCCGCGCTTCCACCGACGCTGATATCCATCAACACCCCGGCTTTGTTGCCTCCGGCTTCCGCCACCCCCGCCAGGACGATCTTGCCCGGATCGAAACTGATATCGGCGCCGGGCTGCATCCGCATCCCGCCGAACAGAACGTGCGTACCAAAGCTCGTCGTGTTGCTCGCCCCGCCACGATGAACGCAACTCCCCGAGTTCGTGAAAACCACGTTGCCTGTGAAAGTCAGTTGCTGCCCTGTGGCCACCGTTTCACACACCACGTTCTTGCCGCCGCCCGTGCACTGCCGGGTCGTCGCATAATAATTCCCCTGGCCCACGTACCACGGCCCCTGTCCGTCGTCGGCGCCGCCGATCTGCCCCTCCGGAATCGGACAATCCGCCAGACTCCCATTGTTCGCTGGCACCTGGGCCTTGCTCTCCGTCGGGTCCCGGAAATCCGGTCCATCGCCGCCGCCGTTCTGCGGTGCCGCGTCCCACGGAATCTGGTTCGCCGGCGTTCCAGCCGCCGGCGGCACGTACGCCGTTCCGTTCTGATTGCTCACCCAGCCATTCCCGCGGATCAGCGTGAACGGTGCATCCACCGAGGAATTGGCGCCGCCCAATTGTCCCGCCCACGTCCGCTGCCCGCCGGTACCGCAGTTCCCGGCGCAGGCGGACGCCATGAAAATACCACCGCCGGCCTCCACGTTCGCGTTGCCGGACAGCGCCAGATTCGCGCCCGGCCCCTCCCCGCTCACCACGTCCTGGTCCCGGTTCATCAGAATGATCGACCCGCGCGTCTTCCCCAGATAAATCCCCGCCGTTGCCCGTGCGCTCACCACCGCCACCGGATTCCCCATAATCGCGGAAAACAACTGCGGAACCGATTCGGTCACCCGCACCGTCGCCCAATACTGCAACGGGAATCCCCCGCCGCCCAGCGTCGGCGCAATCCCTTTACCGTCCGCAATCGACCCCTCCGCGATCCGAACCCGCTGCCGCCCGTTATCCTGAAAACCGGCCTGCACCGCATACTGGCACGCGTTATCCAGATTTCGGTTCGCGTCCACCGTCACGTTCGTGTCGCAAACAAAGTCGGTGGCGCAACCGCCATCCGTCAGACAGGCAAACGACGTCGATCCAGCGCCGCGGATCCGGCGCATCTCCGCAGCCACGCGCTCGATGCGGGCGCGGGCCTCGA
>CAYMTH010000611.1:2614-3767 GCA_964393235.1 uncultured Solibacteraceae bacterium
GCCGCCGTGTCCGCCGCCGCCTGCGCCGCACGCTTCACAAAATACGCCCAGCCAAAGTCCACCGCCAGCCCCAGAATGCCGCACATGGCCACCAGGGCCAACGTCACCATGACGATCGCCTGACCCGATTCGCGGTGCCGCCGCGTCAAAATTGCACCGTGTCCCATGAGTGTGCTCCCAAAGTTACTAATGTGAAATTCACCGGCCGTCCTCCCGGCCAAAACATCGCCAGCGCGGACCGGAACGGGTGCCGCACGACCACGTGAACCCCGTCCCCACCTTCGGCCACCGCATCCCACACATTCGAGTCGCTCGCCATGCTGGCAACCGTCCGGTACCCCCCGGCGCTGCCGACGACCTGCGTCTCCGTCGACCCGACGACACGAAAAACTTGAATCTCAAGTTGCCCGGGCTCAAGCCCTACCCCGTGGTAGCGCAGCCGGTTGCCGAACTCCTGTAACGTAGCCTCCGCCGCGCATGAGACCCGGGCCTGGCACTCCTTCGCATGTACCACTAGAAAACGCGATGCCTCTTTCGACACATGCGCCAGGGAATGGTACATCCACATGCCCGATCCCCACCAGCGTGAATTCCACTACCGCGCTGCCCCGCTGCCGGCGCTGTCTGCTTCTAGAGATCACGGATCCGCGCCTCCGAAAAACGAGTTACGGTGATTCGCCCCAGCAACCCGGGAAGCGGGAATAGCTGCGGACTCTGGTACGTCACCTGAACCCGCGCCGCCCACGGATCCCCAGTCGGCGATCCCGGCGCGTCCACCGCCTGCGCCTGGGTCAACGTCTGAATCTGCACCGCGATCGGCTGGGTTTTGCTTACGTTCGCAGGGTTGTTCGCGCAGTTCGTCAGCCCCGTCCCGACATTCGGCATCCCCTGCAACTCGCGGCGCGCCACCAGGCATGCCCGCGTCCAGTCGTTGACGTAGGTCGTCGATCGCGAAATGTGCATCGCCGCCGACCGCGCCGCGTTCTGCGTTGCGATCACCGCGTAGCTGTAAAACCCGAGATCGAAAACGCCCAGGAAAAGCAGAAAAATCCACGGCGCCATCAGCGTCACTTCGACCGCGGCGTGACCACGCTCCCGACGCCGGCCACGCTCCCGCGCACTATCGGCAATACGTATGCACACTCCGCTCGTC
>CAYMTH010000612.1:0-3767 GCA_964393235.1 uncultured Solibacteraceae bacterium
CACCGGATCCCATCCGCCGCCGTCGGCGCGCCAGTCCCGGGAATGTCGAGCGCGATGAACCGCTTCCCGTTCCGCACCCCCGCCCCGTCGACGTCCCAGACTTTCATGTCCCGCCCCTGCGCCCCGGTATCGGCCACATACAGCCGCTTATAGTCCGGCGAGAAACAGATCCCGTTCGGCGCGCTCACCTCGTCGGTGACCTTCGTGATCTGCCCCGTCTTCCCGTCCACCCGGTAGACCGATTCCTTCAGCTCCTTCTCGGACTTGTATCCCTCATAGTCCCCGTTGATCCCGTACGGCGGATCGGTAAACCAGATCGAGCCGTCCGGATGCACCACCAGGTCGTTCGGCGAGTTCAGCCGCTTCCCCCCGAACCGCTCGGCGATCACCGTCACCGTGCCGTTCTGCTCGTACCGGACCACCCGCCGCCCCCCGTGCTCGCACGACAACTGCCGCCCTTCACAATCAAAGGTGTTCCCGTTGCTGTACCCCGCCGGGTTGCGGAACGTGGTCACCCGCCGGTCGTCGTCGATCCAGCGCAGTTGGACGTTGTTCGGAATATCGCTCCACACCAGGTACTTCCCTACCCCGTTCCATGCCGGTCCCTCGGCCCACTGCGTCCCGATATGCAGCCGCTTGATGCTCGTGTTCCCGATCATGTACTTCCGGAACCGCGGGTCGAGCGCGACCACGTCCGGATCCGGATACTGCACCGGGACCAACCCCGTCCAGTCGCGGTTCGTCGCCGCCGGCGGAATCACCGGGGCCTGCTGCGCCGCCGCGGCCACGCCGGCCGCCGCCCCCAGCCACACTCGTCTCGTCAATTGTCGATGCGCCATCCAGCTAACATACACCCCCGCCCCGCCGGCCCGGTAAACTCTTTACCATGCTGCTGCTCGCCGCCCTGCTCACCGCCACCACCCTCTCCCAGCCCGCCACCCCCTTCACCCGTCCCGCCAAGCCCTACGTCATCCTCTCCCGCGGCGACGTCGAGGCCGTCATCGTCGACAACTCCGCCGTCGACGACGACGTCCTGCCCAAACACCGCGCCGGCTACAGCGGCGTCGCCAAACTCACCCACAAGAAGCGCCGCGAAAACCTCTTCGTGCCCGGCTACGCCGGCCTTAACTTCGAGCACATTCTCGACGGCACCATCCCCGCCGACAGACGAACCCAGTTCGAACCCCGCAACCATCCCATCGAACTCCGCCTCATCAACCGCCACACCGCCGAACTCTGCCAGTCCCCGACCTTCCACCACGCCCTCGAAAGCTGCCAGCGCTACGAACTTCTCCCCGACGGCGTCCTCCAGCTGACCATCGAGGTCGTCGCCCGCAAACCCACCTTCCGCAACGGCTACATCGGCCTCTTCTGGGCCAGCTACATCCACCAGCCCGAGTCACTCGACATTCACTTCAAGGGACCCTCCGGCTGGATCCGCGGCGTCACCCCCGCCCACGGCGTCGACTCCACCCACCCCGGCGTCTCCGACACTCGCGTCTTCCCCCACGACCAGCCCTTCCCCCTCACCCTGGTCCACAGCCTCTCCCGGCACCGCTACGCCGAACCCTGGTACTTCGGCGTCAGCCACGGCATGGCCTTCACTCAGATGTTCCGCCCGGCCGACCAGGTCCGAATCACTCAGTCCCCCTCCGGCGGCGGCACCGGCAACCCCGCCTGGGACTTCCAGTTCTACGTCCCCAACTACCAGCCCGACCGCGTCCACCGCTTCGTCATGCGGGCGGCCTATCTGCCCTACGAGTCCCCCGCCCAAATCGAAAGGGCGACGCGGAAACACCGCGTCGCCCTCCAGAATTCCCGCGAATAACCGGGCTTAGCCGTTCACCACCCGGCGCGTCGACATCACGTCCGCGCCCGGCAACTTGCGTCCCCGCCGCGTCTGGTTCATCCGCGCCCGGGCCGCTTCGAGCGAAGCGCCCAGCGGTTCCGACTGCACATCGACGGCGCCCCACTTGAACGTCAGATTCGCCATCCCCAGGTGCCGCAACTGGAAGTCCCAGAGCTTCTCCGGGATCATCCCGATGCGCCGTTGGTTGAAGCCCGCCGCGTCGTGCGAGTAGATGAAGACCCACTCGTTCTCACCGATCCGGGACCCGAAGTCCCCTTCGCGCACGAACGACGCCATCAGTTTCTCGATCGTCTCCGCCTGGTCCGGAATCGGCTCCGCGGCGGCCGCGGCCGCGTCATTGGCCCGCAACTCGATCACGAACAGGATGCCCGACAGCGGGTTCGGCAGAGATAGCAGCCGGTTCCAGGTCGCCGAGTCATGCATGCCGGCCGGCACGAGCAGATCCGGTACCGCCGGCGCCGCCGGTGCGGCCGGGATCTCCGGCTCCGGCATCCGCGCGACGGAAATGTCGATCAGTTCCGCGGACACGGCCGGGACCAGCGCAGGCGCCGGCTCCCAAACCGGGGGCGGCTCCACGGCAATCACCTCAGGTTCCCAGTGCGTGTCGGCGAAGGCGGGAAGGAAGTCCGGGACCGGTTCCGGCGCCAGCACCGGCAGTTCCAACAGCACGGGCACTTCCGCCTCGACCTCAGGCTCCTCGACTTCCGGCTCCGCAACTTCCGCAGCCGGCGCCGGCAACTCCGCCAAAGCAAGTCCGCTGCCGGGCTTGAGCAGATCCGGTGTCGTCGCAAGGAAGTCCACGTCGGTCGCGCAGCCCATCCCGGCTAACCGCGATGCGGCCGCCGTAAGCGAATACTCAGTTAGAATCGCCTCGCCCACGGCGGCGGGGATCTCCTCCGCCTGCGGCTCAATCTCAATCTCGATCGCGATCGCGGCCGCCGGTTCCACCGCAAAGGACGGTTCGACAACCGCCGGGGCCGGTTCCGGCGTCAGTTCGATCTCGATCATGGGCGCCGGCTCCTCGATGGCCGCCGCCGGGGCCGTCGAGGCGGCGATGACCTCTTCGAGCAGCGGGCTGCTCCAGGCCGCCACCACGGGCTCTTCCTGTTTCGTTTCCTCGGCCTTCTCGGCAACTACGCGCTGCAGCTCTTCTTCCAGGCGCAACGCGGGCACCGTCAGCGGGCGCAGAATGGTCCCGGGCGCCGGCGCAACCGGCTGCCGCTGCAACTGGCTGACCCGCTCGATCTCCTGCTGCAGCCGCACCTTCTCCGGCTCGGAGAGAACCGGCGGCGCCGGCGCCGCCTCGGCCAGCACCGGCTCGGGCGTAACCGGCTCCGGCTGAACGGGCGCGGCGGGCGGCTCGGCTTTCGCGCGGGCCGGCAACTCTTCCCGGATGTCCCAGTTGTCGGGCGGATTCAGCGGTTTGGGCAGAGCCTCTTCGCGCTCGCGGACAGCCTCGACCTCTTCCCGGATATCCGAACTATTGGCTGCGGTTGCCTCGGCGCGCCGGGCCACCCGCGCCAGCACCTCGGGCCGTACCCAGTTCCCGTAATCCTCGCCGCGATTCCGGTCCTTACGCTTGCCGGAACGGCCGTCGCGCTGCTTCGGCCGCCGCTGGGTCAACGGCGGGATGTCTGCCGCTTCGAGCTCATCGTCATCGAAGCGCGCGTGCAGCTTGGCCGCGCGGGCCTCGGCATCGGCCAGCACCCGTGGGTCGGCGAAGGACTGCATCACCTCGTGCGGCGCGGCCGGCCTAGCCTGCGGTTGCGGCGCGGCCGCCACGGTCGGCGTCACGCCCAGGCTCTGTTGCATGTGCCGCATCTCACCGGCCGGATCGAGCAACAGACGGCGTTCCTGCTCCTCTTTCCTGACCCGGAGTTCGATGTTGTACTCGCGT
>CAYMTH010000613.1:0-2009 GCA_964393235.1 uncultured Solibacteraceae bacterium
GCGAAGCGGAAGATCCGGCCGAGGCGTGGCGGCGCGGCCGGGCGTCGGTGCGGGGAACCGCGCCAAACGCCGCGTCCGGGACTGAGACGGCGCCGGGCGCGGGGAACAGCAGCCGCCGTCGAGCGGGGTGCGGGCGTCGCCGGATCCGGGCGCGTGGGGCGCGCCGATCGAGCTGCAGCCGGGGATTCACTACAAGGCATACTCGTTACCTCCTGGTTATGTGCCGGGCTATCCGCAGCCGCCCGGGCAGGGCGGGGAAGAGGACGAAGGGCCGGGGCTGATCGAATACTGGCGCCTGCTGAAGCGGCGCAAGGGAACGGTGGCTCTAATTGCGGCGGCGGGCCTGATCGTGGCCGTGCTGGTGACGCTGCCGATGACGCCGGTGTACACGGCGAAGGCCTGGATCGAGGTCCAGGAGACGAACCGGGACTTCCTGAACATGCGGGAAGTGGAGCAGTTCTCCTCCGATTCCGGGGGGGGATGCTGACGACGGACATCCAGACCCATATCCGGGTGCTGCAGAGCGCGACGCTGCTGGACCGGGTGTACAAGAAGTTCAGCGAGCAGCAGGAGGCCGCGCCGGCGCCGCCGGCGGCGGCCGAGGGCAGCCGGGTGAGCGCGTGGCGCCGGGCGCTGAACCTGCCGGAGGACAAGCCGGAGGATGCGCGGGCGATGGCGCTGGGTATGGCGGCCGGGTCTGTCCGGGTGCGGGCGCAGGGGCAGACGCGGATCATCGAGATCGCGACCGACCGCACGGACAAGCGGCTGGCGGCGGAGTTTGTGAACACGCTGGCCAACGAGTTCATCGAGCAGAACATGGAGTCCCGCTGGCAGCAGACGCAGAAGACGGGCGAGTGGCTGTCGCGGCAGCTGGACGACATGAAGATCAAGCTCGAGCGGAGCGAAGACCAGCTGCAGGACTATGCGCGGCGCAGCGGGCTGTTGTTCACGGCCGAGAAGAGCAGCGTGAGCGAAGAGCGGCTGAAGCAGCTGCAGACGGCGCTGAGCGGGGCGACGTCGGAGCGGGTGACGAAGCAGAGCCGCTACGAGATGGCCAAGAGCGCGTCGCCGGAGACCTTGCCGGACGCGATCAACGACGAAGGGCTGCGGCAGCTGCAGAGCAAGCTGACCGAACTGCAGCGGCAGGCGGCGGAGATGCGGGCCACCTACAACGAGAAGTACCCGAAGCTGCAGCGGCTGGAGCCGCAGATCCGGCTGCTGGAGGACCGGTTCCAAAAGGAACGGGCGGCGATCCTGCAGCGGATCCAGAACGAGAACACCGAGGCGCTGCGGAAGGAGAGCCTGCTGCGCGTGGACTACGAAGCGCAGGCGAAGCTGGTCCGCGAAGAGGGCGAGAAGGGCGTCCACTACGGGATCCTGAAGCGCGAGGTGGATTCGAACCGGCAGCTGTATGAATCGCTGCTGCAGCGGGTGAAGGCGGCGTCGCTGGCCGGGGCGATCAAGGCGAGCAACATCCGGGTGGTGGACCCGGCGCGGACGCCCGGGGGGCCGTCGCGGCCGAACCTGCCGTCGAACGCGATGCTGGGCCTGCTGGCCGGGGCGTTCCTCGGGGTGGCGTTCGTGGTGACCACCGACAAGGCCAACAAGACGTTCCGGGACCCGGGCGACGTGCAGTTCTACCTGAACCTGCCGGAGCTGGGGGTGATCCCGAGCGAGCGGGCGCAGGTGGGCTCGTACGCGCGCAAGAAGCTGAAGGCGGCGGTGCATAACGAGAAGCTGCTGCTGGGCACGCCGAATCCGCTGGGTCCGGACCTGGTGGAGCGGATCGAGCTGACGGTGCATCAGCAGAAGGGCTCGATGCTGGCCGAGAGCTTCCGGGCGACGCTGACGTCGATTCTGTTCGCGGGGCAGTCGGGTCACCGGCCGAAGGCGCTGGTGGTGACGAGCTCGGGCCCGGGCGAAGGGAAGAGCACGGTGGTGAGCAACCTGGCGTGCGCGCTGGGGGAGATCAACCAGCGGGAGCTGCTGATCGACGCGGACACGCGGAA
>CAYMTH010000613.1:2019-2830 GCA_964393235.1 uncultured Solibacteraceae bacterium
ACCTCTTTGGCGTGCCGAATGGCAGGTGGCTGACGACGCTGCTGCTGGATTCGCGGTATCCGGGGCGGGTCGACCTGGAAGAGCCGATCGTGGCGACGCGAATGCTGCAGATTCCTGACCTGCGCGTGCTGGGCCGGATGTCTGGGGGCGTCGTGGTGGTGCTGCGGACGTCGAAGACGACGCGGGACGCGGTACGGCAGCGGCTGCAGGCGGACGGGACGCGGATTCTGGGCACGATTCTGAACGACTGGAATCCGGGAGCGTCGCCGGGCGGCTACTACGGCTACAAGCAGGGCTACTACGCCTCGTACAAGAGCTACTATACGGGCGGGCAGTAAGATCGCGGTCATGTGGCTCCTCCTGTGATCAGTAACGTTTCCGGCCGCGGAAGGCGGGGCGGAGTTCGGGCACGACTTTGCAGACGGCGTTGGCGCCGAGGCTGACGGACATGACGAGGTCGTCGTGGCCGCCGGCGACGGGGTGGCCGCTTTCACCGCGGAGTTGGACCATTTCGGCGACGAAATCTTCCCAGTGGTCGAGGCCAGGGGGAATGGTGATGGTCCGGTAGTTGACCATCAGGATGAGTTCCGTGATGAGGGTCCGGCGGGGGATGGTGTAGAAGCCGTCGGGGTGCCTGCCTTCGGAGTGGCCGGAGGTGATGATGACCGGCTTGAGTTCGACGCCGCGGGGAAGGGAGCGGCGGAGCCAGTCGACCATAGGTCCGCCGGGCCCGCCGGCGTCGATGATGAGTTCGCGCCGGGCGGGGACGGCGCCGGTGTGGCAGGCCAGTCGTTGGTGCGGAGTGGCAGCT
>CAYMTH010000613.1:2840-3766 GCA_964393235.1 uncultured Solibacteraceae bacterium
CGGCGCCGTCAGGGCGGGCGTCGATGTCGTCGAGGAAATCGATGAGCATTTCCTGGATGACGAGGTAGCTGGTATTGAGCGGGAAACGGTGGAGCCCGCGCAGGGTAAGGCAGGGCTGGAAAACCCACTGGTAGGTGGCGGCGCAACGGCCGAGGTATTTCCACCGGAGATCGAGGAGCGCGAGGGCGGAGTGGTCCTGTCGCTGGCCGAGGTCGAGTCCGATGAAGGCGCGGGGCTCCGGGTTCGGGCCGCGATGGCGAACGTGGAGGCGGTGGTCCGGGCCGAGCGGGACGCCGGGTTTGGGGGTGGAGACGGGTGGGAATACGGGGTCTCCGTTGGCGTCGCGGCGAGCGTTTTCGACGTCGTCCCAGGGGGATTTAGGGGTGTCAGACATAGCGGCATCTCCTTTCGGTTTGCGATGGATCAGGCAGGCCGGTTGGGGCGGATCTGCCACGGGTCGAGGTTGGGATCGACGAGAGCGTCGAGGGCGTCGCGGCTGATGAGACAGCCGGCGGGGGCGATAAATTCGCAGTAGAAGTCCTGGCGGAAGCGGACGGGATCGATGGACTGTTGCATGCGGAGGAAGTCGCGATCGATGTCGGGACAGTCCTCGACGGTGGACAGGACGCGGCGCCAGCGGTTGTCGCGGGCATGCCAGAGGTTGTAGAAGAAGCCGACCTGGCGGCGGGGCGTCGACAGCAGCCAGATGGAGCCTTTGGTGCGGCCCATGAAGGGCGTGGCGGAGGCGAAGACTTCGTCGGAGACGAGGGCGGCCTCATCGATGACGAGGACGTCGGCGGTGTTGCCGGCGCTGGTGTCGGTGTTGTGCGGGACGGCGAGGATATAGGAGCCGTTCGGGAGCAGGAGCGAGTGGCGTTCGCCGAAGGCGCGGCGGATTTTGAAGCCGAGCCTGAGGGCAAAGCGAA
>CAYMTH010000614.1:0-3752 GCA_964393235.1 uncultured Solibacteraceae bacterium
TCGGCCTCCGGGTAGGGTTCTAACTCTCGCTAAGGTGGGACCCTGGAACTGCCCCGCGCGGGGAAACCTGCGCGGGGCATTCCGTTTCTTATGACGCGCCTCTTCCTCCTCCTCGCCGCCATCCTCCTCGCCGCCTGCCGCCAGTCCGCCCCTCCCCCGGCCCCCGCCTCAGCGCCCGGCTGGCTCTCCCCCGTCGAACTCCCCTTCCGCCACGCCAGCGGCGCTTCCGGCCGGTTCCTCATGCCCGAAATCATGGGCTCCGGCGCCGCCCTCCTCGACTACGACAACGACGGCGACCTCGATCTCTTCCTCCTCCAGGGCCACCCCGCCGCCGGCTCCAATACCCTCTTCCGCAACGACAACGGCCGCTTCAACGACGTCACCGCCGCCGCCGGCCTCACCCGCGCCAACTACGGCATGGGCGCCGCCACCGCCGACATCGACAACGACGGCGACACCGATCTCCTCGTCACCGCCTTCGACGGCAACCGCCTCTACCGCAACAACGGCAACGCTACTTTCTCCGACATTACGCCCCCCGCCCTCCAACTCCCCGGCCTCTGGTCCACCTCCGCCTCATTCTTCGACTACGACAACGACGGCCTCCCCGACCTCGCCGTCGGCATCTACATCGACTACTCCTTCGTCACCAACAAGCCCTGCCGCGCCCCCACCGGCGAACCCGACTACTGCACCCCCCGCGCCTACCGCTCCCTCCACTCCCGCCTCTTCCACAACGAGCGCGGAACCTTCGTCGACGTCACCGCCAAATCCGGCTTCGATAAAGCCGCCGGCCCCGCCCTCGGCCTCGTCGCCTTCGACGCTAACGCCGACGGCTTCCTCGACCTCTTCGTCGCCAACGACTCCTCCGCCAACCACCTCTGGATCAACAACAAAAACGGGACTTTCTCCGAGCAGGCCCTCGCCCTCGGCCTCGCCTACGCCGAAAACGGCCTCGCCAAGGCCGGCATGGGCGTCTCCCTCGGCGACTACGACAACGACGGCGACGAAGACCTGATCGTCCTCAACCTTATGCGCGAAGGCGCCACCCTCTTTGAAAACAACGGCCCCGCCGGCTTCTCCGACGTCTCCGCCCGCACCGCCATCCATAACTTGACCTTCCAGTTCACCGGCTTCGGCGCCGGCTGGGCCGACTTCGACCGCGACGGCCGCCTCGACCTCTTCCTCGCCAACGGCGCCGTCACCCGCCGCGAAGAGCAGCGCGGCCAGCCCGAACCCTTCCGCGAACGCAACCTCCTGCTCCGCCAGTCCAACGGCCGCTTCGAAGCCGTTCCCGATCCGTCGCTCGACAAGCCCGCCATCCACCGCGCCGCCGCCTTCGGTGACATCGACAACGACGGCGACATCGACGTCATCGTCAACGTCAACAACGGCCCGGCGCTTCTATACCGGAACAACGCCCCGCCGAAGAACTGGCTCACCGTCGCCGCCCCCGCCGGCGCCCGCGTCGAACTCATCTCCTCCGGTCTGCCCCGGCAGATCCGCTACGCCCGCACCGACTCGAGCTACCTCGCCGCCAACGACCCGCGCGTCCACTTCGCCGCCGGCGCCGCCATCGAGTCGGTCACCGTCCAACTCCCCGGCCGGCCCGCCCGCGTCCTCCGCGACGTCAAGCCCAATACCGTTCTCCGTCCCTAACGAGCGCCCAACTCCCGGATCCGCACATCCCGGAAGTGAACCTCGATCCCCGGGCCCGAATGGACCTGCAGCGCGATAAACCCGTCCCGCCGGATCCCGGGCTCTTTCTCCTCGTAGTCCACCGTCACCCGCCCGTTCAGCCGTAGCGTGATCCGCGCGCCCTCCGCCCGGATCGTGTACTCGTTCCACCCGTTCTTGTCCAGCCAGCGCAGCGCCTCCGCCGGCGCCTGCGCCAGCACCCGCTTCCGCCGCGATTCGTCGTACAGGCAGCCCCAGTACTGCTGCCCGATGTCGGCCTGGTAGCCCGATACCTCGTGCGGAATCGCCGCCGGCTCCGACCGGAACTGCACCCCGCTGTTGCCCGCGCCACCCACCAGCCGGAACTGCAGCCGCAGCTCGAAATCCCCGTACGATCGCCGCGTCCGCAAAAAGTCGTTGTACCGCAGCCCCTCATGCCGGCCCACAATCATCCCGTGCCGCACGCTCCACAGCCCCGCCGTGTCCACCTCCCACCCGTCCAGCGACACGCCGTTGAACAGCGGTCGGAACCCCTCCTCGCCCGGCCACCGCGCCGTCTCGCCGCTCCGCAGCGCCATGTTCGCCAGGTGCGCCGACGATGCCGACACCACCCCCGCCTCCACCGGCGCCGCCGGGTCCTTCCGCGTGCGTATACACTCCAGCCAGTTCTGCAGATGCAGCCGCTCCCCGTCCGGCGACGCATAGAAATCCGCCCCGCGCGGCCCCTCTCCCAGCACCATCTCCTCGTAGGCGAACGGCTTCTTCGCGATCTCCGGATGCAACTCGTACCGCCCCCGGTCGATGTACAGCGTCCCCTCGTCCCCCATGAACTCGATCATCGCCGCGTTCCGCGCGTTCACGAACGTCGATTCAAAGTACGCCTGCACGCCGCCGCCGTATCGCAACAGGCACTGCGCCGTGTCCGGCGTCTGCCACCGCCATTCCGGCCGCATCGTGTCGCCGATCGCCGCCGCCTCCCGCGCCGGCCCCAGCCCCAGAATCCAGTGCGCCACGTCGATCCAGTGCACCATCAGGTCCGTGAACGTCCCCCCGCCGAAATCCCAGAACCACCGCCAGTTCCGGAACCGGTACGCGTCGAACGGCTGCGTCGGCGCGTGTCCCAGAAACCGCACCCAGTCCACCGTCGCCGCGTCCACCTGCGGCGTCGCCCCGCCCCGGTTCGTATTCCGGTTCCACGTCAGATGGACTTTGTGGATCTTCCCCAGCTTCCCCGACTGCACGATCTCCCGCGCCTTCTGAATATGCGGCATCGATCGCTGCTGCATCCCCACCTGCACCACGCGCCCCGATCGCCGCACCGCGTCCACCGCCAGCGCGCCCTCGCTCAGGTCGTGCGTCAACGGCTTCTCCACATAAACGTCCTTCCCCGCCGCGCACGCATCCACCAGCAGAGGCACATGCCAGTGGTCCGGCGACGCGATCAGCACCGCGTCCAGCTCCTTCCGCTGCAGAAATTCCAGGTGGTTCTTCGACCGGAACACGTTCCCGCCCGCCATCGCCGCGGCCTTCTCCAGCGCCGCGTCCCAGACGTCGCACACCCCCACCACCTTCGCCCCCGCCATCCCCACCAGCGACTTCATCAGATGCTGCGCCCGTCCTCCAGCCCCCAGAATCCCCACCTGAATCCGGTCATTCGCGGCAAACACTTGCGGCGCCGCGGCCGGCCCCGCCACAAATATTCTGCGCGTCATGCCTATACTCTACTCCCGAACGTTGTATCCTCGAACAAATCAGGAGACCGTCTTACATGCCACTTACCCGCCGTCAGATGCTTGAAAACGCCATCGCCAAAGGCTTCCTCGCCGCCGGCGCCACCGGCCTATCGCAGCAACAGCTTCTCGCCTTCTGGCAGCAGGCCGAGGCCACCCCCGCCAAGCCTACCCCCAACGAAGTCCTCGGGCCCTTCTTCCGCAAGGGCGCTCCCAACAACACCACCCTCCACGCCCCCGGCGATCCCGGCTTCCCCCTCCGCGTCACCGGCGACGTCCGCAACACCGCTGGCCAGAAGGTCCACCAGGTCAAAATCGACATCTGGCACGCCGACCACAAAGGCT
>CAYMTH010000615.1:0-3750 GCA_964393235.1 uncultured Solibacteraceae bacterium
CGAGGTGGGCGCCGGCGGAGGCGCCGAGGAGGGTGATTCTGTTGGGATCGAGGTGGAAGCGGGCGGCGTTGGCGCGGAGGTAGGCGATGGCGGCGCGGACGTCTTCGAGGGGGGCGGGGAAGGTGTGGGCGGGGGCGAGGCGGTACTGGATGGACGCGGCGGCGTGGCCGAGGGCGGCGAACTGGGGGAGGTATTTGCGGAACGACCCTTTGCTGCCCATGGACCAGCCGCCGCCGTGGAGACAGACGATGAGGGGGGCGGGGGCGGCGGACGGCGCGGGGACGGCGAGATCGAGCGTGAGGGTGGCGCCGGCGATGGTGGAATAGGGCAGTTCGAGGTGCAGGGCCGGCTGGGCGATGGCCGCCAGCCCCGCGAGGAGGAGGGTGAGAAGCTTCATGCCGGGGTTAGGGCAGGAAGTTCTTGAGGTAGCGGCCGCTCTGGATGAGGGAGGCCTTGCGGAGATCGAGGTCGCCTTCGTAGGCGCGATCCTCAACTTCGATGCAGACGCCGCCTTTGTAGCCGGTTTCGGTGAGGACGGAGAAGAACTTGCCCCAATCGACATCGCCGAGGCCGGGGAGCTTGGGGGTGTGCCAGAGGTTGGGGAAGGCGAAGACGCCGACCTGGTCGAGCTTTTCCCGGTCGATGCGGGCGTCCTTGGCGTGCATGTGGAAGAGCTTGGGGCCGAACTCGCGCATGGCCTTGAGGTAGTCCATGTGCTGGAGGATGAAGTGGGAGGGGTCGAAGTTGAGGCCGAAGTTATCCGACGGGATGTCGTTGAAGGCGCGGCGCCAGATGGCGGGGGAGGTCATGAGGTTCTTGCCGCCGGGCCACTCGTCCTTGGTGAACGACATGGGACAGTTTTCGATGCCGATTTTGACGTTGTGCTTTTCGGCGAAGGCGATGAGGGGCTTCCAGGTTTTGAGGAAGCGGGGCCAGTTGTCGTCGATGGATTTGGTGTAGTCGCGGCCGATGAAGGTGTTGACGACGGGGACGCCGAGGAGGGAGGCGGCTTTGATGACGTGCTGGAGGTGTTTGACGTAGACGGCGGCTTCGTCCTTGTCGGGGGCGAGGGGGTTGGGGTAGTAGCCGAGGCCGGAGATGGCGACGCCGTATTTGGCGGCGAGGTCGTTGACGCGGGCGGCGTCGTCTTTGGTGAAGCCGACGACGTCGATGTGGGTGATGCCGGCGTAGCGGCGTTCGGCCTTGCCTTTGGGCCAGCACATGAGTTCGACGCAGGAGAAGCCGTTGGAGGCGGCGAAGGCGAGGACTTCCTCGAGGGTAAGGTCAGGGAGGATGGCGCTGACGAATCCGAGTGTAAGCATAGGTCTGGACTCCACTATAAGTCAGGGTGGTAGAGTTTGAGAAATGATCAGGTGGATTCCGGCGCTGCTGGCGGCCGGGTTATACGGGCAGGGATTTACGTTTCAGACAATACCGGCCGAGACGGTGGCCGAGCGGCTGCGGCGGATCGAGCGGGGGGACAACGAGGCGCGGCAGCGGGAGCTGGTGGGGCTGTTTGCTGGGGCGGGGTGTGTGGACGGGCGGATGGCGGAGCAAAAGGTGAAGGGCTCGAAGCTGCCGAACGTGATTTGCACGCTGCCGGGGGACGACGCCGAGCGGGTGATCCTGGTGACGGCGCATTTCGACAAGGTGCGGGCGGGAGCGGGGGCGATCGACAACTGGTCGGGGGCGTCGCTGCTGCCGTCGTTGTTTCAGACGATGCTGGCGTACGAGAAGCGGCGGCACACGTTCGTGTTTATCGGGTTTACGGATGAAGAGGCGGGGCTGGTGGGGGCGAAGGGGTGGTTGAAGGCGGAGCAGAAGACGACGCTGCCGAAGGTGCGGGCGATGGTGAATCTGGACTCGCTGGCGTCGGGACCGCACCCGCTGTATGTGTGGGCGTCGAAGGCGGACCAGGGGCTGACGGACGCGGCGGTGCGGGTTGCGCTGGCGCTGAAGCTGCGGCTGGAGGCGGTGAATGCGGACAAGGTGGGGACGAGCGACGCGGCTCCGTTCCGGGACTGGAACGTGCGGACGATCGACTTTCATTCTCTGAACAACGAGACGTTTCCGCTGCTGCACACGATCGACGATCAGCTAAGCAAAGTGGACGAGGGGGCGTACCAGTCGGCGTACCGGTTTTTGGCGGCGTACCTGCGGTTTCTGGATGAGCGGCTGGATGTCGGGGTCCCCGCCGGGGACCGTTAGCGGGGCGCTCAAGTGAAGCGGCCGGAGGCGTCGGTGCCGCAGCCGCCGGCGGCGAAGCAGGAGAGGATGCGCTGGGCGTCCTCGGCGCCGCAGACGACGCATTTGGCCGGGAGGTCGGCCTCGGACATACGGCGGAGTTTTTCGAAACGCGCGCCGCACTTGGGACAAGCGTATTCGTAGAGGGGCATACTTCTATTATGAAACTTCGCATTCACGCTGACAGTATCCGGCTCCGGTTGAAGCAGTCCGAGGTGGCCGCGCTTTGCGCGGGGCGGGAGGTGATCGAGCGGTGTCCGACGCAGCCGGTGGCGGTGGAGTACGCGCTGCGGCCGGATTCGCAGGTGGACGGGCTGGAGGTGGAAAACGACGGGAAGCGGCTGACGGTGTTGATTCCGATGGACTGGCTGGGGGGATGGGACGGCGACGAGCGGGTGGGGTTTGAGAACTCGGGCGGGCCGATTCACCTGCTGGTGGAAAAGGACTTCAAGTGCGCGAATCCGAGCTTCCCGGGGGACAACGAAGACACCTACGACGGGCCGACGCCCTGCTCGTAAAAAGAGAACCGGCGCCTCCTTGCGGGGGCGCCGGTTGCGGGTTGGGATTGACTCCGCGGCGGTTGGTTAGAACACGCGCGTGGAGACGAAGTTGACGGTGACGGTGGAGGAGGCGGTGATGCCCTTCTCGTTGGTCACGGTCAGTTCGAAGATGTACGGGCCGAACTGTTCGCCGAGCTGGATGCGCGGCGTGGGCGAGGTCGGCTCAAGGACGACGGCCGTCTTGCTGAGCGGGCGCCACAGGTAGGTGAGCTTGCCGCCGGCGGGGTCGGACGACTTGGTGCCGTCGAGCGTCAACTGGCGGTAGAGCGTGTCGACGTTCGGGCCGGCGTTGGCGATGGGCCGTTCCGGCTGCGGCGGGGTTTTCACGCGCACCGTGACTTCGCAACGAGCGGTCTCGTTTTTGGAGTTATAGGCAATGAGCGTGTAGGTGGTCGTCGTGTTGGGGGTGACCGTCACGGGGTTACCGACGCCGAGCCCGTTCAGGGTGACCGCGGTTGCGTTGGTGGCGGTGTAGCTGATGGAGGCGGTCTGGCCGGCCTCGACTTCCACCGGGTTGGCGACGCAAGCGGTGAGCGTCGGCGGCTTGGGGCCGGCCGGGGTCACGTTGATGCCGATGGTGGAGCTGACCTGGCCGCGAGCGTTGGAGGCGGTCAGGGTGTAGAGGGTGTTGGTGAGCGGGGCGACGGTGTTGTTGCCCTGCAGGCCGACGGTCCCGAGCGAAGAGATCGTCACCGAGGTGGCGTTTTCGACCAGCCAGTCGATGCTGGTGCGGTCGCCGGCGGTGATGTCCATCGGGGAGGCCGTGAAGCGGATGATGCGCGGGAGACCATCGTTACCGGTGCTGCCGCCGGGGCCGATCTGCACGACGGCGGTGGCCGAGGTGGAGCCGAAGCGGTTGGTGGCGGTGATGGTGTAGGTGGTCGTCTCGGTGGGGGCGACGGCATCGGTGCCGCTGGGGCGGGCGTTGCCGACGCCGGTCAGGGTG
>CAYMTH010000616.1:0-3746 GCA_964393235.1 uncultured Solibacteraceae bacterium
ACCCCGCGCACCACCACCAGCATCGCATCGTCCGTAAAGCCAATGTCTGTGATCGGCCCCGGCGGCAGCGTCAGCGCCTGCCGCCGGAACCGTTCCCCCTCCAGCCGGAAAACCGCCTCCGGCGTCGCCAGCCACATTCGTCCCTGCCGGTCCTCCCGCAGCGAGCCCAGCGTCGCCGGCACCTCGCCGTCCAGCCCCCGCTTCCATTTTCGGACCACCCCGTCCCGGTATCGCAGCAGCCCGCTCCGCGAGTTGGCCCACACCGCCCCGTCCCGCGCCGTCATCAGCCGCGCCGTCACCAGCCGCCGCCCGTCCCCCGCTTCCACCGGCGCTTCGAACTTTCCCCGCCAGTACCGCTGCAGCCCGCGCGGCGTCTGCACCCACAACGCCCCATCCCGTCCCGCCGTCAACCCGAGAATGAGGCTGTCGGCCAGCCCCGGATGCGTCGCCGGAAAGTAGTGCGTGAACCGCTTCCCGTCAAACCGCGCCAATCCCGCCTGCGTCCCGAACCACAGGTAGCCGTCGGAAGTCTGTGTCAGCGACCCGACCGCATTCTGCGGCAGGCCGCTGTTGTTCTCCCATCGGGTAATCCGGTACTGGCTAAGCGGTGTCGCCGGGTCCAACGCATATCCCATTGCCCCAGCAATAAAGATCAGCAAGGCCCGAGCGGTGAAATGCACGTGTCGATGCACAGAAACGGCGTGAACTCCAATTCCTCATCGGCATCGTATCAGAGAGCTTTATAGCGGATCAGTTCCGCCCCGCCGGAACTTTCAGAAACGCCAGCAGCCAAGCCTGTACCTCGGCCACCTGCTCCGGTATGTTGTTGTGCCCCGTCTCCAACGCCAGCAACAGCTTCTTCGGCCCCGGAATCACGTTGTATGCCGCGTACATCGACGTCGGTGGACACGTCTCGTCGTTGTATCCCCACGAATACATCCCCGGCACCCGCACCCGCCGCGCAAAGTTCACGACGTCATAATACTTGGTCGTCGCGATCTTCTCCGGCGTCCGGTGCGCCAGCGCCCCCTCCGTCGCCCGGAACATGTGTGGCCACCCGCCCGCCCGGTTGTGCAAATACCCCGTCACGTCCGCCAGCGCCGGATAATACGCCGCCAGCCCCCGCACCCGCGGATCGAGCGCCGCCGTCACAATCGACAACGCCCCGCCCTGGCTCCCCCCCGTCACCGCCAGATTCGTCCCGTCGAACTTCGGATGCGCCACCAGAAAATCGTTCGCCCGCACACACCCCAGATAGACCCGCTTGTAATAATACCGGTCCCGGCTGTCCAGCCCGTACGTGTTGTACTGCGCCAGCGCCCCCACCCCCAGCGAGTCATACACGCTCTGCTCCATCGTCACCGGGATCCCGTGAATCCCGATCTGCAGCGTGATAACACCCTTCGCCGCCATCTCCGCCATTCCCCGGTACGGCCGCACCCCCGCCCCCGGCACGCTCAGCAGCGCAGGATACCGCCCCGGCGCCTTCGGCTCGCACAAAATCCCGTAAAGCCGCGACGGCAACTGCCCCATCCCCACGTTCTGCAGGTTGACCTCAAAACAGTCCGCCCCCGCATTCCCGTACGCCGGCAGCGGCGTCAACTTCGCGTCCACCGGCAGCTTCGCCAGCGCCGCCTTCCCCGCCGCCCAGAACTGGTCGAAGTCCGCCGCGTCCACCTGCGTCGGCTGAATCGACTCCGGCCGGAACGCCGCCGTCGCCACCGCCCGGTACGTCTTCCCGTTCTTCTCGATCAACGCCGAACAGCGCAGAAACCCCGGCTCCGTCATCGTCCCGCCGTCCACCACCAGCCCCCCGGCCGGCAGCGTCACCGTCTCGACGATCTTCGGCATCAACATCTCCGGCCCGATCCGGTAGGTGACCTTCACCCCGCTCAGCGGATGCCCGTCCTCCACCGCCGCAATCCGGAACTTCACCGGTTGCCCCGGCTCATACCGCCAGTCCGCCCGGTCGGTCGAAACCCGGATCTGCACCGTCGCAATGCGCTCCTGCGCAAACGTTGCCACGGCAATCAGCGAAAGGAAAAGGAGACGAATCATAGCCTGACTTAACACAATACCGCGTTACGTCAGGTGATTCCCTTAAACGTAGGTCTTGAACTCCATCACGTCGCCGTCCTGCACGACGTACTCTTTGCCTTCGGTCCGCAGCTTGCCCTCGGCCCGCGCCTTGGCGAAGCTACCGCACGCCACCAGGTCGTCGTACGCGATCGTTTCCGCGGAAAT
Organism: uncultured Solibacteraceae bacterium; assembly: GCA_964393235.1. GTDB lineage: Bacteria > Acidobacteriota > Terriglobia > Bryobacterales > Bryobacteraceae. The sequence continues at coordinate 2,245 of CAYMTH010000616.1, forward strand.
AAAGGCTTTTTCGAAATCCGAGTGGATCACGGCCGCCGCCTGCGGCGCCTTGTCGCCGGCGTGAATCGTCCACGCCCGCGTCTCCTTCTCGCCCGTCGTCAGATACGTGCGCAGCCCCAGCAGATGATACGCGGCCCGGATCAAACTCCCCGCGCCGCCCTCCTTCACCCCCAGGCTCTCCAGATACTCGGCCCGCTCTTCCGGCGGCAGCGTCATCAGTTCGGCCTCGATCTCGGCCGACACCACCACCACCTCGCACCCGCGATGCCGTTCCGCCAGCTCTTTCACCTTCTTCACCCACGGATTCGCGTCCGGGTTCGCCAGGTCGTTCTCCGCCACGTTGCACGCAAACAGCGTCGGCTTCGACGTCAGCAGGAACAGCGGCTTCATGAGCGCCTTCTCCTCCGCCGTCGTCTCGAGCGCAAACGCATGCAGCCCGTTGCTCAGATGCGGCTCCAGCCGGTCGAGCAGATCCAACTCCGCCTGCGCCTTCTTATCGCCCGACTTTGCCGCCTTCAACTGCCGCTGCCGCCGCTTCTGCACACTCTCGAGGTCCGCCAGAATCAGCTCCGTGTCGATCACCTCGATGTCCCGAACAGGATCCACCGTGTCCATCACGTGCTCGATATCGGCGTTCTCGAAACACCGCACCACCTGCACGATCGCATCGACTTCGCGGATGTGGCCCAGAAACTGGTTGCCCAACCCCTCGCCCTTGCTCGCGCCCTGCACCAGTCCCGCGATGTCGACGAACTCGAACACCGACGGCACAATCTTCTGCGACCCGCTGATCTTCGACAGCACCTCCAACCGTTCGTCCGGCACCGTCACGACGCCCGTGTTCGGCTCGATGGTGCAAAAACGGTAGTTGGCCGCCATCGCCTTCCGGCTCTGGGTCAACGCGTTAAACAGGGTACTCTTGCCGACGTTCGGCAGGCCAACAATTCCAGCGCAAAGCATTCCCCTTCATTCTACCGGACCGCCCCTCCCCCCGCGCGAAATATGATATCCGGATGCGCCTCCTCCTCGCCCTCTGCCTCGCCGCGCCCCTCTTCCCCGCCGACTGGCGCGGGTACGAGAAGGTGGAGTTCCGCGTCGACGACGTCCCCGGCTACGTCGTCCGCCCCCGCATCCCCGCCCCCGGCAACCCCTGGCTCTGGCGCGCCCGCTTCCCCGAGTTCCACCCCGAAGCCGCCGAAGCCCTGCTCTCCAAAGGCTTCCACCTCGCCTATTACGATCTCCCCAACATTTTCGGCAGCCCCAAAGCCATGGATGCCTTCGACCACTTCTACGACCACGTCACCCGCCAATTCTCCCTCTCCCCCCGCGTAGCCCTCGAGGGCGTCTCCCGCGGCGGCCTCTTCGTCTACAACTGGGCCGTCCGCCATCCCGAGCGCGTGACCTGCATCTACTGCGAATCCCCCGTCTGCGACATGAAAAGCTGGCCCGGCGGCAAAGGGGCCGGCCTCGGCAGCCCCAACGACTGGCAGCAGGCCCTCGCC
>CAYMTH010000617.1:0-3745 GCA_964393235.1 uncultured Solibacteraceae bacterium
ATGCCCTTGTACGGGTAGAAGAACGTCTTCGGGGCGCCCCAGTGGGTGCCGCCGATGTTGAGATCGAAGCCCTGCGTTTCGGGGGCGTGGACGGTGGTGCCGAGATGCCATTTGCCGATGTGGAGGGTGCGGTAGCCGGCCTCCTTGAACTTTTCGGCGAGGGTGACTTCGGCGTGGGGGAGATGATCCTCGCTGACGGCGGGGATGAGAGGGCGGTTGGTTTCGCGGCGCAGCGCGCCTTCGTGCCACATGGTGATGCCGAGGCGGGCGGGGGCCCTGCCCGTCATGATGGAGGCGCGGGTGGGGGAGCAGATGGGCGCGGCGGCGTAGGCCTGCGTGAAACGCATGGCCGTTTTGGCGAAGGCGTCGATTTCGGGAGTTTCGTGGTAGTCGCCGCCGTTGACGGGGAGATCGGCCCAGCCGAGGTCGTCGGCGAGGACGAAGATGAAGTTCAGGCGCTTGCGAGGCTGCGCGGCGAGGGCGGAGGCGGACGCGGCCAGGAACTGCCGGCGGGAGATCGACATTCCCCTACTTTACGGGGCGAGGCGGGTGGCGGTCCAATGCTCGCCGTCGCGGCGGTAGACGAAGCGGTCGTGGAGGCGGTTTTCGCGGCCCTGCCAGAACTCGATGCGGTCGGGGATGATGCGGTAGCCGCCCCAGAAATCGGGGAGCGGGACGTCGCCGGGGAAGAGGGATTCGACTTCGGCGGCGCGGGCGGCGAGGGTCTCGCGGCCGGGCACGGGGAGGCTTTGCTGGGAGGCCCAGGCGGAGAGTTGATGGCCGCGGGGGCGGGTGCGGAAGTAGGCTTCGGTCTCCTCGCGGGAGATTTTTTCGACGCGGCCCGAGATGCGGACCTGGCGCTCGAGCGGCTGCCACCAGAACGTGGCGGCGGCGCGGGGATTGGCGGCGATGTCGCGGCCCTTGGCGCTTTCGTAGTTGGTGTAGAAGACGAAGCCGCGCTCGTTGAAGGCCCGGAGGAGGACGATGCGCACGGCGGGAACGCCGTCGGCGGAGACGGTGGCGAGGGCCATGCCGTTGGGTTCGTCGATGCCGGATTCGACGGCGGCGTTCATCCACTGGCCGAACATGACGATCGGGTCGGGGTGGAGGTGGGACTCGTCGAGTTCCCCGGTCATATAGCTTCTGCGGATCTGTGTGATTTTTTCGTCCATCGTTCCCGTTCTACTCTGTTATTGCATGTTCTCATTTGTTGGCCGGACGGCCATTGTCAGCGGCGGGACCTCGGGCATCGGCCTGGCGATCGCGAAGGCGTTTGCGGCGGCGGGCGCGGAGGTGACCGCGGCGGGGCTAGGCCCGCTGCCGGACGATGCGGAGCCGAACCTGCGGTTCGTGTCGCTCGACGTGACCGATTCGGCCGAGTGCCGCGAACTGGTGGTGGCCCACGAGCGGATCGACTTTCTGGTGAACGCCGCCGGCATTGTGCGCCGCGACGAGGAATACCGGATTGATGTCTTCCAGCACGTCATGGATGTAAATCTAACGGGGACGATGCGGCTCTGCACGGAGGCGCGGGAGAAGCTGGCGGCGTCGCGCGGGGCAATCGTGAACATCGCGTCGATGTGGACGTATTTCGGCGGGCCGCGGGTGCCGGCGTATACGGCGTCGAAGGGGGCGGTGGGGCAGTTGACGAAGTCGCTGGCGGTGGCGTGGGCGGCGGACGGGATCCGGGTGAACGCGGTGGCGCCGGGGTGGATCGCGACACCGTTGACGCAGGCGGTGCAGGAGGATCCGGAGAAGTCGGCGCCGATTCTGGCGCGGTGCCCGCTGAAGCGGTGGGGGCGGGCGGAGGAGGTTGCGCCGCCGGTGCTATTCTTGTGTTCCGAAGCGGCATCGTTCATCAACGGGGCGGTGTTGCCGGTCGACGGCGGCTATCTGGCCGTTTGAGGGAGCCATGTCAGAAACTACTCATCCTTTGTCCCCCGCGCAGATCGTGACGACGGCGGTGCCGGACGACGAACGCATCTGGGTGCCGCAGGCGCCGAACGTGTGGTTCCGCCCGCTGTTTTTGAACACGCTGCAGGGGCAGTGGTGCAACCTGCTGCGGGTGCGGAAGGCGGGCATCCTGAGCCGGCACCGGCATCCGGCGCCGGTGCACGGGTACGTAATCAAGGGCTCGTGGCGGTACCTGGAGCACGACTGGGTGGCGCGCGCGGGCGACTACGTGTTCGAACCGCCGGGCGAGACGCACACGCTGACGGTGGATTCGGCCGATGAGATGATCACGTTCTTCAACATTTCGGGCTGCATGTACTACGTGGACGAGCAGGGCCGGAATACGGGCTTTGAGGACGTCTTCACGAAGATCGACATGTGCCGGAAGCACTATATCGAGGTCGGGCTCGGCGAGCGGTTCGTCGATCAGTTCGTGCGGTGAAGGTACTGTATACGGCCGCGCACGGCGGCTTCGCGGGAGAGCACGCGCCGCTGGGCGGCGGCGCGGCGGTGTGCGACATGCTGGCGGCGGAGTGGGCGCGGACGCGGCCGTTCGAGTTCTCTTTGTTCACGCCGCGGGAGGTGACCGGGCACGACATTATCGGGTTCGATACCGGCTCCTACGCGCGGTTTTCACGGCAGTTCGAGGCGGCGTCGACGCGGGCGATACGGGCGTGCGATCCGGCGTCGACGGTGGTGCTGGTAAACGATATCGCCGAAGGGCCGTCGTTCCGGGCGCTGCGGGCGGAGGGCTACCGGATGGCGACCGTGTGGCACGTCGACGTGGTGGCTTATATCGCGTCGATTTATTGCCGGGAACTGGTGCGGCCGGAGACGCTGGTGCGCATTCACCGGACGATCGGCGGGCTGTATCCGGACGTGCTGCGGCTGATCTTCGAGAAACAGAGGGACTGCGTGGAGGGCTGCGCGGCGCATTTCGTGCCGTCGCCGGCGATGAAGGAGATCATTCTGCGCTGCTATCCCGAGACGGTGCCGGATAAGATTCATGTGCTGCCGTGGGGCGCGCCGCCGGTGGCGGGGGCGATCGACCGGGCGGAGGCGCGGCGGGCGCTGGGCGTTCCGGACGACGCGCAGGTGCTGTTGACGCTGAGCCGGTTGTCGCCGGAGAAGAACCAGCAACTGCTGCTGGACGCGCTGGCCGAGTGGGAGGGGCGCCCGGACTTTCCGGCGCGACCGGTGCACGTTTTCGTCTGCGGCGGCGCGGCGTACATGCACGGGCGGAAGCACGAGGAGATGCTGCGCGCGAAGGCGGCGCGGTTGCGGCGGGTGCGAGTTTCCTTTCCCGGGCACGTGCACGGCGAGGCGAAGCAGCGGTACTTTTCGGCAGCGGACCTGTACGTGTTTCCGTCGCGGCACGAGTCGTACGGGCTGACGTTGATGGAAGCGTTCCAGTACGGGCTGCCGGCGCTGACGCTGGACCACGCGGGGGCGCGGGCGGTGATGCGTCCGGAGTTCGGCGCGGTGGCGCGGCCGGAGACGTTTCTGGAAGAACTGGCGCGGCTGGCCGCGGGGGACCTGGCATCGATGGGGAGCGCGGCGCGGGAGTTCGCGCGGGCGCTGCCAGTGCATTCCAGGACGAGGCCTCATAGTCGGCTACTCCAGCCTGCGCCGCGGTGGGCACATCAGGAAACTCAGCCGCGCGGCTCTTGGAGGTAACCGCCAGCAGACGCACCCCGCCGGGATTGAGCTGCGATTTAAGCGGACCCAGGATCTCAACTCATGCATCAACATGGCCGCCTCGTAAGGCCGTCAGGCGCGCAGGCGTACAGTT
>CAYMTH010000618.1:0-3715 GCA_964393235.1 uncultured Solibacteraceae bacterium
CCCGCGCAAACAACGGCCCGCCCATCCGGCGCTCCAGCGCCGCCACGCGCCGGCTCAACGCCGGCTGCGACACCCCGAGCAAAGCCGCCGCCCGCCCGAAGCTCCCCGCCTCCGCCAGCGCCACCACCGCCCGGCAATCCGGCAGTTCCAGACCCATACCTCTACGTTATGCCAGACCGCCGCTCCATGCATTCGCCAAATCACCCCTGCCCGCGAAACAATAGTCCCATGCAAGCAGGCGTCGACCTCGGCGGCACCAAACTCCTCATCCTCCTCGAAGACGACGGCGGCGCGCGCACCGTCCACCGCCTCCCCACCGGCCCCGCCTTCGGTCCCGCCGAACTCACCGCCGCGCTCAAGTCCGTCCTCCCGCCCGGCACCCTCACCGGCATCGCCATCCCCGGCCTCGTCGACGCCGCCGGCCACATCGTCGAATCCGACGTCCTCCCCCGCCTGAACGGCTGGAACCCAGTCACCGCCGGCCTCGCCGCTGTCGCCCTTAACGACGGCGAAGCGGCGCTTTCCGCCTTCGCCGCCGCCTTCCCGCCCGACGCCACCCTCGCCGTCGTCGGCGCCGGAACCGGCACCGCCGCCGCGCTCCAGGTCGCCGGCGTCACGCTCCGCCGCCACCGCCCGCTCTCCGGCGAACTCGGCCTCGCCCCATTCGGCCACGACGGCACCCTCGACGATCACGCCTCCGGCGCCGCCATCCTCCGCGCCGGCGCGACACCGGAATCCATCGCCCGCGCCGGCGCCGCCCTCGGCGTCGGCCTCGCCACGCTCGTCCACATCGTCCACCCTGAAGCCATCGGCCTCTACGGGGGCGCCCTCCGCCACCCGGGCTACCTCGACGCCGCCCTCGCCGACCTCCGTCGCCGCGCCCTCCCCGCCCTTCTCGCCCAGACCCGCATCGCCCCGGTCGACGATCCCGACACCGTCGCCGCCCGCGGCGCCCTCCGCGAAGCCCGCCGCAAATGACCGTCGCCGTCCTGTCGTCGCTCATCCTCGGCCTCGTCGTCGGCCTGCCCTACTACGGCCTGCCGTTCTTCTACGACTACCTTGAAGCCGCCCACGGCTGGCCCCGCCAGGCCATTCTCTTCGGCCTCCCCATCGGCACACTGGTCACGCTCATCGCCGGCCCCCTGCTCGTCCGCCGCGTCCCCCCGCGCGCCGGCATCGTCATCGGGTCGCTGGTCTGCGGCGCCGCCGTCGCCGGCTTCGGCTTCACCCGCGGCTCCCTCGCCGCCTATTTCGCCCTCTGGATCGCCTACATGACCGCCTGGACCTTCGCCGGCCCCATCATGCACCAGGTGCTCCTCACCCGCGTTTATCCGCACAAACGCGGCACCGCCCTCGCCATCGCCTTCTTCGGCATCTCGGCCTTCGGCGCCCTCTCGGTCAACGCCGCCGCCCGCCCGCTCACGGCCGCCTTCGGCTTTGAAACCGCCCTCGCCGGCCTCGGCCTGCTCGTCGCCCTCGCCGCCCCCGTCGCCTGGTTCGGCCTCCCGTCGCTCGCCCCCGAGCCCGCCCCCGCGCCCCACGCGACCCACGAACGCCTCTCCCGCAACCGCCACTTCTGGCTCCTCATCGCCGGCTCGACCCTTTCCATCTCCGGCATCGGCGCCGTCAGCCAGCACCTGAAGCTCATGATCCGCGACGCCATCGGCCCGGACCAGGCCCGCGTCGACGCCGTCTTCGGCCTCACCCTCATGATCATGCTCGGCGCCGGCGCCCTCGGCCGCTTCACCCTCGCCTGGGCCGTCGATCGCTTCCCCAAGCGCCACGTCATCACCCTCGCCTTCGTCCTGATGGCCGGCGCACTGCCCGCGCTCTTCTATCTCGACAGCCCCCGCGTCCCCTACTTCTTCGGCGCCTTCTTCGGCCTCGGCATGAGTACCGATTCCCTGCTCGTCGCCCTGCTCGCCGCCGACCTGTTCGGCCCCTCCCGCATGGGCCGCGCCCTCGGCGTCATCCTGCCCATCAACAACGTCGGCCAGACGTGGTTCCCCTCCGCCGTCACGCTCCTCTGGGCCGCCACCGGTGGCTACACGGTCCCCGTCTGGGTCACCATCGCCTGCGTCCTCACCGGCCGCGTGCTTCTGGCTCTTCTCCCGGCGGATCCTCCAGCCGCAGCTTGACGATCCGGTAGTCCCGCTCGTTGTTCAATTCGTGCGGCGGCGTGTCCAGCAGGAACATCTCGTCCCCATACCAGTACCGCAGCAGCGCAAAGAGCGCCACCACCAGCACCGGAATCGCAATGCACAGCGCCACCACCCACATCGCGCTACATCCCCAGTATCCGGTCAATAGCCGCGCTCGACCGCGCCAGCCGCGCCTCGAAGTCCGCCCCCGCGCCCCACTCGTCGACGATGAATCCGCGGTACCCGATCTTCCGGATCTCCGCCATCGTCGCCTTCCAGTCCAGGTCCCCTTCGCCTAACTCGACAAAGTGCCCCGTGAACGCGCTGTCGAACTTATAGTCCTTAAAGTGAATCCGCTTAATCCGCTTCCCCAGCGTCGGAATCCAGTCCTGCGGATACCCGTTCAGCAGCACGTTCCCAACGTCGAAATACACCTGAATCCACTCGCTCTTCAGCTCATCGATGAACCGCCGCATCTCGATCGGACTCAACAGGAACTTATTCCCGACGTTCTCCAGCAGTAACTGGACCTTATGCTGCTTCGCCACCGGCACTAACGTGGCCAGCTGCTCCTGAAACCGCACATACACGTCTTCGTACCGGTTCATCAGCTTCGGCCCCGTGCCCACGCGCACCGCGTTCACCAGGATCGACTCGCCCCCCAGCGCCGCCGCCGCTGCGATCGCCCGCGCCAGTTGATCCCGCCCCTTCCGCCGCCGCGCCGGATCCGGATCGTGCATCGAACCGTCCGCGTACAGTCGCCCCGCCGCCCACAGCGACCCGATCGCCACGCCCTCGCCCGCCGCGATCTTCTTCCATTCCGTCGTCTGCGCCGGCCGGTGCGGGATCTCGATATCGTCCACGCTCCGCACCTCGATGCACCCGAACCCGTGCTTCTTCGCCGTCCGGCAGATCTCCGCGAAGCCCATCCCTTTCGGGAACGACACCGTCCCCACGCCCTTCACAAATCCCGCGCTCTGCGCCGGCATCGCCGCCGCCGCCAGCGCCATCGCCGCTCGTCGAGTTATCGGTTCCATGGCAGAGGTCCACTATATAACTCCGGACCCTCGTGCGCCACCAGTCCCGCCAGCTCCGGACACACCAGCAGATAGCCCGCCGTCCGCCGGAACGGATTCCGCGCCTCGCGCTTGGCCCGGAACTCCGGCGACGCCGAATACGGATCCCGCTCATACGCCGCCCGGTTCCTCGCTTCGGCCTCGACCGCCTGCGCCAGATCGGGCGGATTGTTCGGCCCCAGATACGTGAACCGCTCCGCCGGCCAGCCCATCGTCCGCCGGTGCAGATCGAACCGCTCCCGCTTGAACTCCCAGCTCACGAACGTCACATGCCCCGGATAACTCCCCGCCCACTCCCGCACCCGGCAGATCGAATACAGCAGGTTCTCATAGGAGTCCCGCGAAAACTCCTCGGTAATCGTCCGCTCCCGCACCTCCGGATGCCCGAACCAGCCCATCCGGTCCGCGATCCAGTAATACGACGTCGCCTCGCTCCGCGGACCCGCCTCGGCCCGGCTGTAGCCCCCCGCGAAAACCAGCACCGCCGCCGGATCGGCC
>CAYMTH010000619.1:0-3072 GCA_964393235.1 uncultured Solibacteraceae bacterium
CGCTGGCCCCGCTCATCGACAAGCTGACGCCGCCCCGCACCTACGGCGAGCGCAGGAAGGCAGGTGCCCAATGACGAGCGCCCAAATCATCCGCTGCCTCGGCCTCGTGTCGCTCATCAGCGGCATGCTGATCGTCGGCACGCACATCCTCACGCTCGAGCAGATCAAGAAGAACCAGGAGATCATCCAGCGCGACTCGGTGGCGCAACTGCTGCCCGGCGCCGTGAAGCAGATCACCTACGGCGTCGGCGACGACGGGTCGCTCACCGTCCTCGCGCAGGCCGACGCTCCGGGCCGCAAGATGTTCGCCGGCTACGATAGCGGCGGCAAACTGCTCGGCGTCGTGCTCGAAGCCAGCGAACGCGGCTATGCCGACGTCATCAGCGCCCTCTACGCCTATGACCCGGTCGCCAAGGCCGTCACCGGCTTCCGCGTCGTCGAGATGAAGGAGACCCCGGGCCTCGGCGACAAGATCACCAAGGACCCCGACTTCCTCAAGAACTTCGAAAAGCTCGACGCGTCGCACCCCATCGCCACCGTCAAGCACGGGACCAAGAAGAACCCGTGGGAGATCGACGCCATCTCCGGCGCCACCATCTCCTCGCGCGCCGTCGGCCGCATGCTCCAGAAGAGCACCGCCGAGATGGCCCCGATCGTGGAGCGGAACCTCGACCGTCTCCGGAAAGGAAACGAATGAGCCAGCAATCCGATAATCCGTTCCTCAATGGTCTGTGGAAGGAAAGCCCGGTGTTCGTGCAGTTCCTCGGCATGTGCCCGACGCTCGCTGTCACCAACAGCGTCCGCAACGCGCTCGCCATGGGGCTCGCCACCACCTTCGTGCTCGTCTGCTCGAACGGGCTGATCTCGTCGGTCCGCAAGTTCGTGCCCAACCAGGTCCGCATCGCCACCTTCATCGCCATCGCCGCCACGGCCGTCACCATCACCGACTACCTGGTCAAGGCCATCAGCATCGACATCTACAAGGCGCTCGGGCCGTTCCTGGCCCTCATCGTGGTCAACTGCGTCATCCTCGCCCGCGCCGAAGCCTACGCCGCGAAGAACCCCGTGGTCCCGTCGCTGCTCGACGGCCTCGGCAACGGCCTCGGCTTCACCCTCGGACTGACGCTGCTCGGCACCGTCCGCGAGGTCCTCGGCGCGGGTTCGTTCCTCGGCGTCCCGTTGTTCGGTCCGAACTTCGAGCCCTGGGTGCTGTTCCTGCTGCCCCCGGGCGGATTCATCACGCTGGCCATGTGGCTGCTGCTGTTCGCCTGGTGGCGCGAACGCAACGAACGCCGGCGCCGCGAAGCCATCGCCGCCGCGGAGGTGAACGCATGAACGACTCGCTTGGTTTTATCTTCGTTGACTCCCTGTTGATCAACAACTTCGTGCTCGCCGTCTTCCTCGGCATGTGCCCCTTCCTCGGCCTGTCGTCGAAGTGTGAAACGGCGTTGCGCATGGGCGTCACGGTGATGTTCGTCATCACGGTGAGCTCCATGGCCGCCTTCGGCACCAACCTGCTGCTGGTCGCCCTCCACGTCGAGTACCTGCGGCTCATCTCCTACATCGTGATCATCGCGGCCACCGTGCAGTTGACCGAGATGTTCATCAAAAAGGCCAGCCCCACGCTGTTTCGGCAACTCGGCATCTACCTGCCGCTGATCACCACCAACTGCGCCGTGCTGGCCGTGGCGCTCTTCCAGACCGTGCGCAAGTACAACTTCGTGCAGAGCACCGTGTTCGCCATCGCCGCCAGCGGCGGCTTCTGCATGGCCATCATGCTACTCTCCCTCATCCGGGAGCGCGTCGAACTGTCCGATGTTCCCAGCCTCGCCCGTGGCACCGCCCTCACGCTGGTGCTCGCCGCCATGCTTTCGCTGGCGTTCATGGGCTTTGCCGGCATGGGAAGTGGAGGCTGACGATGAGTGAGATTCTCTTCGATTTCGGGCGCGCCATGGCCGGCATGTTCGTCGTCCTCGGCGGCTGGTATGTCGTCCAGGGCTTCGTGCGGCGCCGGTCCGGCTGCAAAAACCCGAACAAGGACGTGCTCGATTTCATGTTGCATGGCTGCAGCGGCGGAGGCCACTGCGAGGGCAAAGGCGGATGCCACTCCGGTAAGTTGGCGGATTCGAAAACGAGGTAACGCGAGGCTCCGATGAGACTGACTGAATACGATGTAACCAACCCGTACCCGACCACGCTGGTCAGCAGCGAGCGCATCACGCCGCTCGGCTGGGAGGCCGAGGTCCGGCACCTCGTGCTGCGCCTCCCCGATCTGCCCTTCGAGTACGTCGAAGGCCAGAGCATCGGCGTGCTCGCCCCCGGACCCTACGAGTTCGGCAACACCCAGCACCTCCGGCTCTATTCGATCGCCAGCCCGCGCGGCGGCGACGACGGCCGCGGCGACACCATCTCCATCTGCGTCCGGCGCTGCTTCTCGATCGACGACATCAGCGGCGAACGCTACCCCGGCAAGGCGTCCAACTACCTCTGCGACGCCAACCCCGGCGACACCATCCTCATCACCGGCCCCTACGGTGTTCAGTTCGAGGTGCCCCGCCGCGAGGACGCCAACCTCCTCATGGTCGGCGCCGGCACCGGCATCGCCCCCTTCCGCGCCTTCGTCAAGCACATCTACCAGGTCCACGGCGAATGGAAGGGCAAGGTCCGCCTCTTCTACGGCGCCAAGTCCGGCACCGAGATGCCCTACATGAACGACTTCCGCAACGACCTCGCGCCCTACTACGACCAGGCCTCCTTCCGCGCCCCCGAAGCCACCAGCCCGCGCCCCTACTACGACGCCCCGCCCGAGCTCGACAAGGTGCTCAAGGACAACGCCCACGAAAGCTGGGAGATGCTCCAGGATCCCAAGACCTACGTCTACGTGGCCGGCCTCATGGAAGCCGACAAGAAGTTTGAAGCGGCAATGTCCGATCTCGCCGGCAGCGAGGACAGGTGGCTCGACCTCAAGGCTCGCCTCCAGACCGAGGGCCGCTACGCCGAACTCCTCTACGACTAAAAGGGAGGAAATGGGGAAAGAAGAAGGCCGGCTCCGCGGAGCCGGCCTTCTTCTTG
>CAYMTH010000619.1:3082-3714 GCA_964393235.1 uncultured Solibacteraceae bacterium
GACGTAGATGTGGCAGACGATGATCGACAGGATCATCAGCCCGAAGCACGACTTCAGGTACGGAACGAACCGGATCGGCTGCCCCGCGCGCTCGGCCAGTCCGGCCACCACCAGGTTCGCCGACGCCCCGATCAGCGTCCCGTTGCCGCCCAGACACGCGCCCAGCGACAGCGCCCACCACAGCGGCATCAGCCCCTGTTCGCCGCCAAACGCCGGCGCCATGCTCTTGATCAGTGGAATCATCGTGGCCACGAACGGGATGTTGTCGATAAACGCCGACAGGATCGCCGACCCCCACAGAATCGCCAGCACCGTCGTCGTCCGGTCGCCCTGTGTCGCCGCCAGCAGCTTCTCCGCCATCGACCGGATTACGCCCGATGACTCCAGCCCGTGCACCAGAATGAACAGGCCCACGAAGAACATCAGCGTCACCCACTCGACCTCGGCGAATGCCTTCTGCACGCTTTCGCCCTGGTGCTCGGCGTTCTTCGTGAAGTTGTCGAGCAGCAGCAGCAGCGCCGCGCCGGTCATCGCCACCGTCGCCGGTTCCAGCCCCGTCAGCCGCGAAGTGAAGAACCCGACCAGCACCAGGCCGATGGAGAGCAAAAACAGCATCATGGTGCCCCTCGTTT
>CAYMTH010000620.1:0-3701 GCA_964393235.1 uncultured Solibacteraceae bacterium
AACAACAGCAGCCCGGCCGGCCCGAACAGAAACGTCAGCGGCAGCGCCGGAAGCACGCGCCACAGCGCGAGGCCCTGCTTCTGCCCCTGCTCGACGATCCAGGCGCCGACGAAGAGGTCGAAGGCGAGATAGTGGACCCAGCCGCCGAGCGTCACCCACTTATTTGTGAACAGTGCCATCACCTGCGCAAGCGTGCCGAAGCCGCCTTCGGCCTCGCCGAAATGCAGGCCGAGCACGACGGCGTAGACGGCCGCGAACACCACCGCCAGCCCGCGCGCCGCGGTGACCGCCCACGGCTTGCGGAAGCCCGCCACCAGAATCACCCACCCAAGCAGCGCCGTAGTGTTGCAGACTGAAAAGACACTCTCTGGTTGCACTCGTGAATCCTCTCTTCGTAAAAGTCCACCGCGACGACAATGTTGCCATTATCGTGAATCCGGAAGGCGTCCCGGCGGGGGCGCGCTTCGCCAGCGGGCTTGAGGCCCGGGAGGCGATTCCGCAGGCGCACAAGATCACGCTCACGCCGATCGGCGCCGGCGAGCCGGTGATCCGCTACGGCGAAATCATCGGCCATCTGAAGGCCGGCGTCGAGGCCGGGCGCTGGATCCGCGAGGACATGCTGACGCTGCCCACGGCGCCGCCGCTCGACCAGTTGCCGCTGGCGACGCGCCGGGCGCCCGCGCCGCCGCCGCTGGAGGGCTACACGTTCCAGGGCTATCGCAACGCCGACGGCTCGGCCGGCACGCGCAACCTGCTCGGCATCACGACCACGGTGCAGTGCGTCGCGCCGACGGTGGACTACGCGGTGCGCAAGTATCCGAACGTCGACGGCGTGGTGGCGATCACGCACACCTACGGCTGCGGCGTTGCCATCGACGCGCCCGGGGCGCGGATTCCCATTCAGACGCTCGGGCACATCTCGCGCCACGCCAATATCGGCGGTGACCCGCTGGTGGTCTCGCTCGGCTGCGAAAAGATGCAGCCCAACCGGCTGCTGCCGTTCTTCGAGCCGAACGTCATCCGGCTGCAGGATAACCGCGGCTTCGCGGCCACGGTGGCGGCCATCTGCGAGCAGGCCGAGAAGCGGCTGGCGGAGTTGGACCGCCGGCGGCGCGAGACGATCCCGGCCAGTGAGTTGAACGTCGGCGTACAGTGCGGCGGGTCGGACGCCTTCTCCGGCGTCACCTGCAATCCTGCCGTCGGGCACTTCGCCGACCTGTTGGTGCGGGCCGGCGGCACGGTGATGTTCTCCGAGGTCACCGAGGTGCGCGACGCGGTCCATCTGCTGACGCCGCGCTGCGCCGATGAGGAGACGGCGCGCCGGATGATCGAAGAGATGCGCTGGTACGACGATTACCTGGCCGGTGGCTCGGCGGACCGGTCGGCCAACCCGACGCCCGGCAACAAGCGGGGCGGGCTGGCCAACGTTGTCGAGAAGGCGCTGGGGTCGATCGCCAAGGCGGGCACCGGCACCATCCACTACGTGGCCACGCACGGCGAGAAGGTGACGCGCAAAGGCCTCGTCTTCGCGGCCACCCCGGCGAGCGACTTTATCTGCGGCACGCAGCAGTTGGCCAGCATGAACATGCACATCTTCACCACCGGCGAGGGCTCGCCGTACGGCCTCGCCATGGTGCCGGTGGTGAAGGTCTCCAGCCGCACGGCGCTGGCCGAAAAGTGGCCCGACCTGATCGACGTCAACGCCGGGACGATCGCCACGGGCGAACAGACCATTGAACAAGTGGGCCAGCAGATGTTCGAGTTCGTGCTCGACGTGGCCAGCGGGAAGAAGAAAACGTGGGCCGAGCACTGGCGCCTGCACAACGCGCTGGCGCCGTTCAACCCGGGGCCGGTCACCTAGCGGCGAGCATCGCCTCGAGCCGGGCCTTCACCTCGGGCCACTCCTCGGCGATCACGGAGAAATAGACCGTGTCCCGCACGTGCCCGGGGACGATCATGTGCCGCCGCAGCGTGCCCTCTTCCTTCGCGCCGACGCGCTTGATCGCCGCCTGCGAGCGCACGTTGCGCGAGTCCGTCTTCAGTTCGACGCGGTTCATGCCCATCGTTTCGAAGCCGTGGCGGAACAGGAGGTATTTGCACTCGGTGTTCACCGCCGTGCGCTGGAACTCCGGACCGTACCAGGTGGACCCGATCTCGACGCGCTTGTGGGCGGGTTCGTAGTTCATGTAGCGGGTGCAGCCGGCCACGCGGCCGCTGGCGAGGTGGATGACGGCGAAGGCCTGCTGCGTGGGCCCGGCGGCGCCTTCGATGAAGGCGGCCATCTGTTCCTTGTTCGTCACGCGGGAGAGCATGTAGTCCCACAGCGAGGGCTCGAAGCCGACGGCGCAGAGGCCGTCGAGGTGGGCCATCGTGAGCGGCTCCAGGCGCACGTGTTGACCCGTCAAAACAACCGGCGAAAGCATTCCCAATTTTCCGATACGATAAACCGCATGTCCATTACTCGCCGCGCGTTCGGTGCTTCGCTGGCGGCCTTCGCGCAGCCGAAGAGCCGGCCCAACGTCGTCGTCATCTACTCCGACGATCAGACCTATCGCAGCATCCGCGCGTTGAACAACCCCGAAATCCGGACGCCGAACCTGGACCGCCTGGTGGCGCGCGGGACGGCGTTCACGCACGCCTGCATCATGGGCGGGTTGCAGCCGGCGGTCTGCGTGCCGAGCCGCGCGATGTTGATGACCGGCCAGACCACGTTCCACGTGACGGCGAACGTCGAGAAGCGGAAGGAGTGGGGCGAGGCGAAGCCGTTCGACATGTGGCCGGAGATGCTGGGACAGCAGGGTTATCAGACGATCGGCATCGGCAAGTGGCACAACGGTCCGGCGCTCTATCACCGGGCGTTCCAGAAGGGCGGGCCGGTGCTGTTCGGCGGCATGGCGAACCACTACGAGACGCCGATCCACGAGTTCAACGAAGCGAAGCAGTACGCCAAGACCGACGTCAAGCCGCGCAAGCAGCATTCGAGCGAGATCTTCGCCGACGCGGCCATTGCGCAGATCCGCGGGCGCGACAAGGCCAAACCGTTCGCGCTCTACCTGGCCTTCACGGCGCCGCACGATCCGCGGCAGCCACCGAAGGAGTACAAAGACATGTACCCCGAGGAGCGGATCGAACTGCCGCCAAACTTCCTGCCGGAACACCCGTTCGACAACGGCGAGATGAAGGTCCGCGACGAGGCGCTGCTGCCGTGGCCGCGCACGCCGCAGGCGATCCGCAAGGAGCGATCCGACTACTACGCGATGATCACGCACATGGACGCGCAGATCGGGCGCATCCTCGACACGCTCGACCGGGAGGGGCTCGCGAAGAACACGTTCATCGTGTTCGCCGGGGACAACGGGCTCGCGGTGGGCGAGCACGGGCTGCTGGGCAAGCAGAGCCTGTATGACCACTCGATCCGCGTACCGTTGATCGTGGCCGGGCCGGGCGTGCCGGCGGGGCAGCGGTCGGACTCGCTGGTGTACGTGCTCGACATCTTCCCGACGCTGTGCGAACTGCTGGGCCTGCCGGTGCCGCCGACGGTGGACGGCAAGAGCTTCGCGCCGCTGCTGAAGGACCCGAAGCGGAAGACGCGCGACGGGCTCATCTACGCCTACCGGCACTTTCAGCGGGCGCTGCGCACGACGCGTTGGAAGTACATCCGCTACAACGTCAACGGCGTCGAGACGCGGCAGCTCTTCGAC
>CAYMTH010000621.1:0-3695 GCA_964393235.1 uncultured Solibacteraceae bacterium
ATAGTCCGGCGCCAGCACCACCCACCCGCGCTCGGCCAGCTCTTTCGCATAGTGCAGATTCGGCTTCCCGCCCAGCCCCGCCGGCTCGTCTTTCCCGATCTTCGTCGTCTGGTGCAGCGCCAGCGCCGCCGGCCGCCGCCCGCCCTTCTTCGGCACCAGCAGCCACGCGTACACCTTCCGCCCCGCCTCCGGCTCGAACCGGATCTTCGTCCGCGTGTACGTCCCCGCGTCCGCGCTTTCCAGCGTCTCCACCACCAGCCCCCGCGCCCGGTCGATCCGCGGCAGCGGCCCCATCGCCGCTTCCATCTTCTTCAAAAGCTCCGCCCGCGGCTGCCCGCAAACCGCCATCGCCGCCAGTAACGCCATCCCGATCCGCATACGACAATATTCCCATGGCCCTC
Source organism: uncultured Solibacteraceae bacterium (assembly GCA_964393235.1). Classification (GTDB taxonomy): domain Bacteria; phylum Acidobacteriota; class Terriglobia; order Bryobacterales; family Bryobacteraceae. Next base: position 402 of record CAYMTH010000621.1, read on the forward strand.
CCGCTCCTTCTGCTCGCCCTCGCCGCCGCGGCCCATGCCCAACCCACCCCGCATGCCTACCCAGCCACCCGCGCCGCCGAACCCGTCGTCATCGACGGCCGCCTCGACGACCAGTGGAAGCACGCCCCCTGGACCACATACTTCGTCGACATCGAAGGCGACGCCAAGCCCCGTCCCCGCTTCAAAACCCGCGCCAAAATGCTCTGGGACGAGAATTACTTCTACATCGCCGCCGAGCTCGAGGAACCCCACGTCTGGGGCACCCTAACCAAACACGACTCCGTCATCTTCCACGACAACGACTTCGAAGTCTTCCTCGACCCCAACTCCGACTCCCACGAATACTTCGAATTCGAAATGAACGTCCTCAACACCGGCTGGGATCTCTTCCTCAACAAGCCCTACAAGGACCAGGGCAAGGCCGACAACGGCTGGGAGATCCCGGGCCTCAAAACCGCCGTCCACATCGACGGCACGCTCAACAACCACGCCGACACCGACAAAGGCTGGACCCTCGAAATCGCCTTCCCCTGGAAGGCCTTCGCCCCCGCCGCCCGCATGCCCCTCCCGCCCCGCAAAGGCGACACCTGGCGCGTCAACTTCTCCCGCGTCGAATGGCGCCATGAGATCCACGAAGGCAAGTACCGCCGCGTCCCCGGCACGAAGGAGGACAACTGGGTCTGGTCTCCGCAGGGCAAGATCAACATGCACCTGCCCGAATACTGGGGCTACGTCCGCTTCGTCGACAGAGCCGCCGAAGGCGCCCAACCCGACCCGCTCTTCTCCCTGCGCATGCAGCTCCAGCGCTACTACCAGCGCCAGGCCGACTTCCGCAAACAGAACAAACGGTGGGCCGCGCCCGCCGAAATCCGGCTCGACAGCGGCATGAAAGTCACGCCCTCGCCCGAAGGCTGGCGCGCCTGCCTCGGCGGCCTCTGTATCCGCCAGGACGCGCTGGTCGAGAAAAACTAGACCGGCTTAACCGGAATCCCCGCCCCGTGCAGCTTGGCTTCCACGCCCGCCCGCGACAGCCGCGAGGCGTCGTAATCCACAACGATCTTGTCGAGCGACGGCTCCACCTGAATCCGCTGGAACCCATAGATGCCGTGCGCGTCCGAGATGCGCTTCAACAGCACATCGTCGAGCGGGCGGAGCAGTTCGTAGCGCAATTGGACCTTGGTCATATCAGCTTCGCCTACCAGCATACCAAGGCCCCATTCCGCGCGAAACGCACTAGCCCCACAACTCGTGAATCGGCTGGTACAACCCCTCGTTGGCGTACGGCACGTATTCGAAGCCGCGCCCGAACGGATCGTCGTACCGGATGTTCGTCCAGTTGATCCCCATCGCCGAGTAGATCGTCGCCTCGACGTCCTCCACCCGCACGTCCCGGTCCGCCACCCACCCGAACTCCCGCGTCCGCGCCCCGGTTTCATCGGTGATCCCGATCGCCCGTCCGCCCTTCACGCCGCCGCCCGCGAACAGCACGAACTGCTGCAGGTAGTGGTCCCGCCCCGCCGTCGCCGACAGCGCGCCCACCGTCCGCCCGAACTCGCCCATCACCACGATCAGCGTCTCGTTCAACTGCCCGCTGGCCTTCATATCCCCGATCAGCGCGCCCAGCCCGTCGTCGAGCACCTTCCCGAGCGTGAAGATCGACGTCACCCCCGCCCCCGTCGCGTAGATGTTGTTGTGCATGTCCCACCCGCCCAGCGTCACCTGAATGTACCGGGTGCCCATGTTCGCCTCCAGCACCTGCTTCGCCGTCAGCAGCGCGTTGCCGAACGCCGTGTTCCCGTACCGGGCGCTGTCCGCCGTCGTGTACTTGAACGCCTTGTCCACCGCCGGGTTGTACATCAGCCCCCGCGCCGAGTTGTAGAACGCGTTGAAATCCGCCATCGCGTCCCCATAAGGCGAGTTCACCCGCAGCGTGCTGTCCAGCGACTGCAGCAACTGATACTTCGCATCCAGCCGCGTCCCCCCGTCCGGATGCGTCGTGTTCGGCAGCCCCGCCGCGTTCGGCGCCATCTTGAACGGCTCGTAGTTCGCCGGCAGGTACCCGGACCCCACCGCCCCGTCCGAATTCAGCGCCAGAAACGTCGGGAAAATCTGCGTCGGCGTCCGTTCGTTCTTCTTCTCGATCGCCACGATCGCGCCGATGTTCGGCGCCACGTCGCCCAGCACCGCCGCCGGGTTCCGCCCGATCTGCACCCACGTCTGCCCCAGCGTGTGCTGCGCCGCCCAGGCCCGCGCGCTCCGCACCATCGCCACGTCTCCGGCCTGCGCCGCCAGCTTCGGGAACACGCCCGTGTTCCAGGTCACGCCGCCGATCTCGGTTGGCGCGAACGCCGCCGGCGTAATCCCGTTGGTCATCTTCAGGTCGAACGTGTCAATGTGGCTCGGCGCCCCGGACAGCAGGATGAAGATCACGTTCTTCGCCGTGTTCTTCGTCTGCACGTCCTGGCCCTTGATCTGCTGCGCCGCCAGCCCCGCCGCGGCCGCCCCGCCCACGCCCAGCATCTTCAGGAACTGCCGACGGCTCCCCGCCGGCCGCGCGTAGAACGGCAGGTGGTGGTGCGGATTCTTCTCCACAAAACGCCGGAATTTCGCTTCGTTGAACATGTTGTCTCTCCCCGGGTCCCTAGTAGTTAAAGAAGAAGTCCACTTTGTTGTAGAGCGACCACAACAGGTTCTCCGCGCCCTGCAGCCGGTTGCCCGCCCCCAGCGCCGCCTGCGCCGACACCCGCTCGCTCTCGTTCGGCATCCGCGACAGCACCGTCAGGAACAACGTGTCGATCAGCTCCCGGTCGGTCTTGTTGATGTTCCTCCGCAGCAGGCTGTCCTGCCCGCCCACCGTCGCCGCCTTCGTCCGCGTCACCAGGAACGTGTTGTTCATCAGCGTCAACGCCTGCTGGTCCGATCCGTCCCGCCGCCGCTCCGTGTCCTCCCGGTCGCCCGGATAGAACGGATTCAGGAACGCCGCCGCTCCGCCCCGTGACGACGGGCTCGTCGTCTGCATCGCCCACGGCACCACCCGCGTCTGCGCCGCCGGCCCGTTCGGCACCCGCGTCGAAACCGTCATCGTGATCGGCGCCGCCATGTTCGACGTCTGCGCCACCGCGTCGTAGATCTCCTCCGCCCACAGCCGCTTCGGCAGCCGCCGCGCATGCAGCTTGTCCCACTCCGGCTTCCACTCCCCCTCATACCGCGAACTCAACTGATACGCGTCCGACGTCGCGATCCGCTTCATCAGCGCCCGCAAACTGTAGCCCGAGTCGATGAAGTCCTGCGCCA
>CAYMTH010000622.1:0-3695 GCA_964393235.1 uncultured Solibacteraceae bacterium
TGCGGGCGATACCGTTGCCGCCGCCAGCGCCACCGCCCACCCGTACAGCCGCGACCGCGACCCCATCCGCACCAGCAGATAAACGAACGCGATCCCCAGCGCGTAGAACAGCCCCGTGTACACGTGATACGCCTTCGCCGGCACGAACCCCGTCGCCTTGGCGATGAGCGCCGTCCCGTAGCGCAGCGCCGGCGGGTACACGTAGTCGAACCGCGTGCCCCCGTACCATAGCGGTTGCCAGCCCGGATGCGGCAGATGCTCGGAAAGGTACCGCCCGTCGGCGATGAACGTCGAATCGATCGTCAGCCAGTTTTCATAGTATTTCGTCTTGAAAATCGGCCAGATCATCGCCGCCGCGATCGCGGCGATCAGGAACAGGTCCAGGGCCCAGCTTCTTCGCTCGCTCAAGCGCCCGTTTCCTCAACTCTCGGCATCATTGATATATTCTATATTTCCCTGCTCTCCGATCGAGCGTAACCTGTCGCTTTGCCCTGTCGCCTCTCTCTGAAGGAAATTACGGATTTCTCATAATGCTCTTTTTTCGCCTCCTTTTCGCCATATCTTTGCTTGGGTTGATCGGTTGCAACAAGCAGGCTCCGCCCGCCGCGGCCAAATCCGAAGGCCCGCTCCAGGTCCGCACCACCCTCGCCAAAGCCCGTGAAATTCAGCGTAACGTCGAGTCGGTCGGCACCTTCTTCCCCATGGACGAGGCCATTATCTCCGCCGAAATCGAAGGCCGCGCCGAAGAGGTCCGCCACGACCTCGGCGACGTCGTCGAAGCCGGCGAAGTCCTCGTCCGCATCAACGACGAAGAGCAGCGCTATCAGGTCGCCCAGTCGGAAGCCCAGCTCCGCCAGTCCCTCGAACGCCTCGGCCTCAAGACCGATAAGGAGCGCCTCACCGACGTCCGGGAGGCCCCGGACGTTCGCCGCGCCGCCGCCGAACTCTTCGAAGCCGAACAGCGCCTGAAGCGCATCCGCTCGCTCGTTGACCAGAACATCGGCGCCAAGAGCGAACTCGACCAGGCCAACGCCCGCCAGCAGGCCATGAAGGCCGCCTACGACTCCACCGTCAACCAGACCCGCAACCTCATGCAGGAAGTCGAACGCTTCAAGGCCATCCTCGACCTCCAGCGCAAGAAGCTCCGCGACACCACCGTCAAGGCTCCCTTCCGTGCCTTCGTCAAGGAACGCCAGGTCACCGTCGGCCAGTTCCTCCGCGCCAACACCCCGCTCTTCGTCCTCGTCAAGACCGACCCCATCCGCCTCCGCGTCGAAATTCCCGAACGCATGGCCCCGTGGATCAAGGTCAACCAGCTCGTCGACATCTCCGTTGAAGCCTTCGAAGGCCGCAAGTTCCAGGGCAAGATCTGGCGCATCTCCCCCACCGTCGACCAGAACAAGCGCACCTTCGTCGCCGAGGTCCTCGTCGCCAACTCCGCCGGCGAACTCAAGCCCGGCTCCTACGCCAAGGCCCACGTCCCCACCTCCCGCACCGAACGCGTCACCGTGCTGCCGCAGCGCGCGGTCTACTACATCATGGGTTCCAACAAGGCCTTCGTCGTTAAGGACGGCGTCATCGACGCCCGCGACGTCAAGATGGGCGACCGCTTCGAAAACGACGTCGAAATCCTCGAAGGCATTGAAGACGGAGAAGAAGTTGCCCTCACCCAGCTCGCCAAGCTCGACACCGGCGTGAAGGTTCGCGTCAACAACTCCGAAACGAAGAAGAAGGAAGCCGCGCCCGCCGGTAAGGCCGGGATGTAGCCGTGGCCGGCGCCCCCGCGCTCCTCGCCGCCGCCGTCCACTTCCTCGTCACCGTTCTCGACCCCGCCACCGGCCGCCCCGTGCCGGACCTCACGCCCGCCGACTTCGACGCCCCCGCGCGCGTCGAAACCGTGCGCCCGGCCAACCTCCCCGCCGACGTTCTCCTGGTCCTCGATACCTCGGCCCCCGGCGAAGTCATCCACCGCCACGCCGGGGCCTTCATCGCCCAGCTCGGTCCCTCCGACCGCATGGCCATCGCCGGCTTCCACAACCGCCGCCCCCTGGTGTTAACCCCCTTCACCGCCGACAAAGCCGTCCTCGCCCTTGCCCTCCGCGACGCTCCCTTCACCGGCGAACCCGCCCTCTGGGACTCCCTCGCCGCGGCCCTCTCCCACCCCTTCCCCGCCGGGCCCCGCCAGCGCGTCGTGCTCCTCCTCACCGCCGGCATCGAAGGTGTCAACCAGGCCTCTTCCTCCGCCGTCGTCGACCTCGCACGCGACCGCCACGCCGCGATTTTCCCCGTCTTCCTCCACGGCTCCGGCCGCTACGCGTTCGCACCCCTCGCCCGCGACACCGGCGGCGCCCTCTTCTGGCTTCGCGATCATCCCGACCCCGCCACCGTCTGGACCGCCCTCCGCTCCCCTTGGCTCGTCACCCTCGCCGCCCCCGTCCCCGCCGCGTCCATAAAGGCGAAGGGCAGGGAGAAGACCTTCGTCTCCGCCCTGCCCTTTGATTCCCGCTAAACCGGCCGGCTAGTTCCGGACGTTCTGTACTTTCGGCGTCGCCAGATAACCGACGATGATGTCCTTGCCCACTTCGTTGACCACGATCTCATACGGCTGCCGCGCCTTCGACGTGTAGAACTGCAGCGGTTCGTTGATCGACTTGTCTTTCTTCTCCACGCGCTTGTCGTCGGCCACCAGTTCGATCGTGAACTTGTTCTTCTTCTGGTCGGTCTTCTTCAGCGTCAGCATGACGTCGCCCACGCGCTGCGGCTGCTTCGCCTTCGGCAGCCGGAACTCGAAGTAGTTCCGCTCACCCAGCGCCTTCAGAGCCGCCAGTTCCTTGCCGTTGGTCGCAATGAGACCGCTCTGCTCGCCCAGGTCGCCCCGCACGCGCTTCAGGTCGCCGATCGTCTTTTCCAGCTCGGTCTTCGTCGACGCCACTTCCGTCTTCACCGCGCCCACCTCGGTCGAAACCTCGCCGACGCGCGTGTTCACCGCCTGCGTCTGCTCCTTCACTTCCGAGATCTTCGACGTCAGTTCGCCCGCCACCGCCTTCGTTTCCTGCTTCAGCGTCTTCTCGAGCTCCTGCACCTTCTTCTCGGCGTCGAGCTTCGCCTGGCCCACGGCCATCGCCTGCGCCCGCCGCGCCGCTTCCAGTTCGTCGCGCAGTTCGGCCGCGCGCTGCTGAATGGCTTTGTTCGATACGGCCGCCGTCTGCTGCACTTCCTGCAGTTCGGTCTTCAACGAAGCCTGCAGCGCCTTCACGTCGCTCTTCGTCTTGTCGAGCTGCATGAACAGGTAGACGTTCGCGCCCAGCAGCGCCAGAACGGACCCAAACAGGATCGGGATCTTCAGCCCGCCACCTCCTCCGCTCGGGGGCGGGGCAGGGGGCATGTAGTTCGGCGAATTCGGATTCATGGACGCGTTACCTCCAGGGCAATCTTTCTAGTTTATCACCCGTCTGCTGAGTAGGATGCGGGCGACGCCCCCGGCGTTCCATGCGCTTGTTAACTTTGCTGACGCCCCGGCCGCGCGAACTCCAGAATCTCCTGCTTCGGAATTCCCGGCTCGAAACACCGCCGGCACCGCGCCTCGTACATCCCCGCCGCCCCCACCACGATCAGGTCCTCGCTCTCCACCCGCCGCTGCGTGTGCTTCGCCGGGTTCCCGCACCGCATGCAAATGGCCAGCGTTTTCGTGATGG
>CAYMTH010000623.1:0-3691 GCA_964393235.1 uncultured Solibacteraceae bacterium
TCGCCCTGTTTGAAATGGATTCGCACGGCCGCAAGCTCATCGGCGAGTTCTCCAAAGGCATGCGCAAGCGCGTCGCCATGGCCGCCGCCCTCCTCCACCGCCCCCAGCTCTTCCTCATGGACGAACCCTTCGAAGGCGTCGACGCCGTCGGCGCCCGCCTCATGAAGGACATCCTCCTCGACCTCGTCTCCAAAGGCGCCACCATCTTCCTCACCTCCCACGTCCTCGAAGTCGTCGAACGCCTCTGCGACCGCGTCGCCATCATCTCCGCCGGCCGCCTCGTCGTCGACGATTCCATGGACACCCTCCGCGCCTCCTCCGAATCCCTCGAAGACATCTTCGTCCGCGTCGTCGGCGGCTCCCGCGCCGGAGAAAACCTCGAATGGCTCTAGCCGACATCCTTCCGCCCGTTTTGGCCCCCGTCTCCGCCCCTGTCTTTGCCGTCGTCTGGGCCCAGCTCCGCACCTCCCGCAACTTCTTCCTCCGCGCCAATAAGTCCGGCCTCGCCGTCCGATGGCTCATGAACCTGCTCTGGTATGGCGCCTGGGTCCTCGCCGCCGCCGGCGGCGGCTTCCTCGTCTCCGGCCGCATCCCCGGCCAGAACGTCGAACGCGCCCTCCCCGGCGCCTTCTTCCTCGTCTGCTTCTTCTGGCAGCTCTTCCCCGTTGTCCTCGCCTCCCAGGGCGCCTTCATCGACCTCCGCCGCCTCCTCGCCTATCCCATCCCCCCCAGCCAGCTCTTCCTGCTCGAAACCGCCCTCCGCGTCTCCACCGCCATCGAAGTCATTCTCATCTGCCTCGGCCTCGCCGTCGGCTTCCTCTTCAATCCCAATACCCCCCTCTGGGGCCTCCTCGGCCTGTTCGGCCTGATGAGCTTCAACCTCCTGCTCGCCACAGGCGTCAAATCCCTCCTCGACCGCCTCTTTCGCAAAAAGGGCATCCGCGAGGTCATCATGCTCATCTTCCTCGGCCTCATCATCCTTCCCCAACTCCTGGTCGCCTCGCTCGAAAACGCCCCCCTCCCCTCCCTCGCCTTCCTCAAGGACTTCACCGTCGCCTTCCGCGCCATGCCGTGGTCCGCCGCCGCCTCCATCGCCACCGGCCACCCCTCCGGCCTCCCCGTCGCCAGCCTCCTCGCCGCCAACGCCGCCGCCTTCCTCTTCGCCCGCCTCCAGTTCACCCGCACCCTCCTGCTCGAGGACACCGCCGGCTCCCCCACCGCCAAGCCCGCCGCCGCCTCCCCCTTCGACCGCCTCGCCGCCCTCCCCGCCCTCGTCTTTCCCGATCCCGTCGCCGCGCTCATCGAAAAGGATATCCGCACCCTCGCCCGCGCTCCCCGCTTCCGGCTCATCTTCCTCATGTCCGCCACCTTCGGCGCCGTCCTCTGGCTCCCGCAGGTGCTCCGCGACCGCTCCGGCTGGCTCGCCCAGAACTACCTCACCATGGCCGCCCTCTACGGAATGCTCGTCCTCGGTGAGGTGCTCTACTGGAACGTCTTCGGCTTCGAGCGCGCCGGCGCCCAGCACTGGTTCGCCACCCCCGTCCGGTTCACTGACGTCCTGCGCGCCAAAAACGCCGTCGCGGTCCTCTTCACCGGCTTCGCCTTCTCCATCCTCGCCATCATCTCCGTCGTGCTCCCCGTCGGCGTCTCGTTGCCCCAACTCGCCGACTCCCTCGCCGCCGCCTGCGTCTTCCTCACCTGCATCCTCGCCGCCGGCAACCTCACCAGCGTCTACATGCCGCGCCCCGTCGACGCCGAGCAGGCCTGGCGCAACAGCGCCAGCAAGTCCCAGTTCCTGCTGCTCCTCTTCTACCCCATCCTGTCGACCCCGGTCGTCCTCGCCCACCTCGCCCGCTGGGCGACGCAAAGCTACTGGGCCTATCACGGCGTCCTTGCCGTCTCTTTCGTAATCGCGCTCTGCTTCTACTACGTAGCCACGGAGTCAGCCGCCGAAGCCGCCGAAAAGCGCAAGGAAGATATCGTCGCCACGCTCTCGCGCCACGACGGCCCCGTGTCCCTTTCCACCTAATCACGACGGGTGCCGCCCCCCGCCCGGCCATTCGCCTACAGCAGCGTGGTATCGATCGGGGATGGCTCGGCCGCGGGCTCGGGCGCCGGGGGCGGCCCGGCGTCGAGGAACGCCAGCAGCGCCTCGCGGGATCCGTGGAAGTAGAGTCGGGTGAGTTCGTCGAGCGCGGAGGCGCGGAGTTGGGCCGGGTCGGTGGTCGGGGTGTAGGTAAAGCTGCGGCCGGATTTCCGCCGGGCAAGATGACCTCGCCGAACCAGGCGCTCCAGGAGCGTCATCACCGTGGTGTAGGCGAGCGGTTGGGCCGTTTGGAGAGCGGCGACAACGTCGTGGACGGTGCCTTCGCCCAGCTTCCACAGCACGGCGAGACAGGACATTTCGAGCGGCGGGGGGAGCGTGACGTTTCCTGCCCGGCGCGCCATGGCTTTACTTCTCGTCCCCGAGAGCGGAGAGCAGTTTGTCGCCGAACAGGGATCCCGTCGTGGGAACCGCGGGTTTCGCCGGTCGGGCCGCCGCGGGTTTGGCGGCGGCCGGCGGCGCCGGTGTTTCCTCGGCCAGAAAGCGCTCCTTTTTCAACACCGAACGCTCGAGGGACGGAGCGTAGGAGGTGAAATTGCCCTCCAGATTCGCGTCCTTCTGCACGAACGTGCGGATCGTTTCCATCTTCGAATCGAGGTTATCGATGTGGTGCAGCAACATCGCCTCGAGGAAGACGGGAACCTTGGGAGAGCCGTATTCGAGTTCGCCGTGGTGGGAAGCGATCAGGTGTTCGACGAGCAGCTTCAGCTTGGGCGGGAAGCCATCGACCTGCCGCGCTTTTTCGTCGACCATGCGGAGGGCGATCAGAATGTGGCCGATAAGCTGGCCTTCATCGGAGTAGCCGAAGCCGCGGTCATAGGTGAGCTCGTGGATCTTGCCGATGTCGTGAAGGACGACGCCGGTGACGAGGAGGTCCTCATCGACCTCGGGATAGTGCTTGGCCGTGAACTTGGCGAGGGCCATTAGCGAGAGTACGTGCTCGATGAGGCCGCCGATCCAGGCGTGATGGATCGATTTGGCGGCGGGCGCGGTCTTGTAGCGGCGGGTGATTTCGGGGTCGGCGAAGAAGGCTTCGAGCAGGGCCTTCAGGTAGGGGTTGCGCATGGTGTCGATGTGACCCATGAGCTCGGCATACATCTCGTCGCGGTCGCGCTTGGAGGCCGGGAAGTAGTCGGCGGGCTCGATGTCGCGTTCGTCGGCGCGCATCAGGCGGTCGACGCGGAGCTGCAACTTGTTCTGATAGACCGTCGCCTGGCCGCGGATCTTGACGTAGTCGTTTTTGTCGAACGTGTCGAGGATTTCGGCGACGCCGTCCCACATTTTCGCGTCGATGTCGCCGGACTTGTCGCCCAGGACGAGCGACAGGTAGGGCTCGCCCGTCTTTTTCTGGCGGACGTCTTTGTTGAGAACCAGGAAGGTGGTCTGGACTTGCTGGTTGGGTTCGAGTTCGTTTGCGAAGACTTTCATCCGAAGGGGATCGGATTCCAGGGTATCAGCTTACGACTTCGAGGTGGAGACGGCGGTGATGGAGGTGCCGGGGACCGGGACGAAGAGCAGGCGCTTGCGGCGCTTCTGGGAGGCGACTTCGGCGCGGGTCACGGTCTCGGGCTTGAGCTGGGCGGGGTC
>CAYMTH010000624.1:0-1121 GCA_964393235.1 uncultured Solibacteraceae bacterium
CGCTGCGACATCCGCAAGCCCGCCTCCATCCGCTGCTTCCCCGAATTCCTCCGCGACGCCGGCTACTTCACCACCAATAACGTCAAAACCGACTACAACTTCGCCGTCCCCAAATCCGCCTGGGACGAAAACTCCAACAAAGCCCACTGGCGCAACCGTCCCAAGGACAAGCCCTTCTTCTCCGTCTTCAACTCCACCGTCACCCACGAATCCCAGATCCGCGTCACCGGCGCCGCCCACGCCAAAATCACCCCCCACGTCCCCGACGACCGCCGCGTCGACCCCGCCAAAGTCACCGTCCCGCCCTACTGGCCCGACACCCCCGCCGTCCGCCGCCAGATCGCCAACTTCTACGAGTGCGTCACCGAATTCGACCACACCGCCGGCCAGCTCCTCAAACAGCTCGAAGAGGACGGCCTCGCCGAAAACACCATCGTCTTCATCTGGTCCGACCACGGCATCGGCCTCCCCCGCTCCAAACGCTGGAACTACGAGTCCGGCACCCACGCCCCCCTGATCGTTCACATCCCCGAAAAATTCCGCACCCCCGGCCAGGGCGCCCCCGGCTCCGTCGACGCCCAGCTCGTCTCCTTCCTCGATCTCGCCCCCACCGTCCTCAACCTCGCCGGCGTCCCCCTCCCCGCCCAGTTCCAGGGCCGCGCCTTCCTCGGCCCCAATCTCACCAAACCGCGCGAATACATCTACTCCTGCCATGACCGCATGGACGAGCGCTACGAAACCATCCGCGCCACCCGCGACAAACAGTTCCGCTACATCCGCAACTACCGCCCCTTCCTCCCCTACTACCAGTTCATGAACACTTCGGAAGGCTCGCCGGTGATGAAGGACCTCCGCCGCCTGCACGCCGAAGGCAAGCTCCCGCCCGCCGCCGCCCGCTGGATGGCCGACACCAAACCCGTCGAAGAGCTCTACGACCTCTCCGCCGACCCCCACGAAATCAACAATCTCGCCCGCGACCCCAAGTATCGCACCGTCCTCGAACGCCTCCGCCGCGCCCATCTCGCCTGGCAGGACGAAGTCCTCGACCTCGGCCTTTTCCCCGAAGGCGAGATCCTCCGCGAGGAAAAGAAACTCGGCTCCCGCCACGCCATCCTCCGCCA
>CAYMTH010000624.1:1131-3691 GCA_964393235.1 uncultured Solibacteraceae bacterium
AGCTCCTCCCCGCCCTCCGCGCCGTCGCCTCCACGTCCGATTCCAAGATCCTCCGCGACGCCCTCCGCCATCCCGAGCCCGCCGTCCGCTACTGGGCCGCCACCAATCTGGCCAATCAAAACCTCGCCGCCCCCGAAGCCCTCGCCGACTCCTCCCCCAGCGTCCGCGTCGCCGCCGCCATGGCCTGCCTCCGCGCCGGCGACGACCCGCGAGCCATCGCCGCCCTCAAGTCCGCCCTCGCCGACCCCGAGGAGATGATCCGTCTCGAAGCCGGCAACGCCGCCGACCGCATCGGCGACCGCGCCCGCGCCGTCGAAAAGGAACTCGAAGCCTGCCTCAACGACTCGCGCAACGAAACCAACTACCCCGCCCGCGTCGCCAACCGCGTCCTCAACCGCCTCCGCGGGTCCTCGCACGAGGTGCGCTGACCCGCGCCCCCCCCTACATCCCAAACTTCCGCCGCCCCTCCTCCGTCAACCGGTTCGACGTCCACCCCGGCTCCCACGCCTGCTCGAACACCACCCGACGCACCCCCGGAATCCGCATCAGCCGCTGCCGCACCGGCATCGAGTTCCCCCCCGACCCGTACGTAAAGAACCCCAGCCGCGGCCGCCCCCGGTGCGGCATCGCCATCACCAGGTAAACCGTGTCCGCCCGCACCCGCACGTCGTACACCAGCCCCAGGTCCACCACGTTCATATTGGACTTGTACAACTGCTCGTCTTTACAATCCCGCAGCGCCTCCCAGATCGCCTGCTTCGACACCGGCGCATCCCCCGCCTCCCCCGGCCGCGCCAGCCGCGCCTCCACACTCTCCGCCGTCACGTTCCGCCCCAGCCCGCCCGGCGTCACCACCAGCGGATTCTTCATCCGGTGCCGGATCCCCTCCACCAGCCGCGGCCCGTCGGCCTCCGTATACCGCAGCGCCAGATACGCATTCTTCTGGTGCAGCACCGTCCCGGCTTTAATCAACCCCGGATGCAGCGGATACCGGCTCCACACCGGCCCGTGCCACTTATAAAACATCTGCGGCGACGCGTTGTGCCGCAACTCTCCCACGCCCTCCCCCCGGTGCTCCAGAAACAGCGCGATGAACGCATCCTCCGCCGTCTTGTGATAAAAACCCACCCCCCACAGCTTCTCCGCCAGCTCCTTCTCCACCGGCCCGCTCTTCAACTTCCCGTCCGGCCCCATCCACACCATCTCCGTAAACGACTGCCCCGAAAACACCCACTCATCGTCCCGCAGCGCGTCGATCTCCACGTCCTGCACCACGTCCACCCGGCCGCTCTTCATAAACCACGGCACGCCCGCGTAAAACCGGTACTCGACGTCGAAATGAATCCGCGCCGGCGAAAACACCGGATGCACCGGCGAGTGCGGAAAGCCCCACCGCCGCACCACCGTGCACAACGGCCCCCGGATCACCTCGTAGTCCGGACACTGGTCCCACAGCGTGATCCGCAGCTTCTGAAAATTCCCCGATCCCACATAATCGTGCGCCCAGTCGATCCCCGGCGGCTCCCCGTGCCCCTCCCCGCCCGCGAACAGCTCCAGCCCGTGCTCCCGCTTAAACGCCAGCCGCTCCAGCTGCCCCATCTGCCGCGACAGCGAAGCTTTGAAAAAATCGTTCTCGATATCCAGCCCGTACCCTTCGCCCGCCACCCGCAGGTCCGACGGATACTCCGGCAACTCCGCATCCGGATTCCCGTAGAACACCAGAATCGTCTGCCGCTGGTGCGGCCCGCCCGACGCGAAAAACAGCAGCCGGCACAGCCTCTCCTTCCCCCGCCGGATCTCAGAAAACACCTGGCACGGCACCTCCCGCAGCCGCCCCCCGTCCACCAGCGCCACCCGGACCTCCCGCGCCAGGTTCCCCGCCGCCGCTTTCAACACAATCTCCACCGGCTCCGGCGGCCGCCCCACCCCCGCCGTCTCGTCCACCTGCAGCGTCTGAAACTTCGTCCACCCCTTCGCCCACGCCTGCCACGCCGCCGGCAGCTCCGTCACCGGCCGCTCCACCCCCGCGAACGGCTCGCCCAGCGACTCCTCCTCCGCCTGCGCCTGCATCGCCGTCGATCGCATCGACGCCAGCAGCGCCCGCGCTAGCCGGTAGTCCTTCTTCGCCCACGCCGCTTCCACCAGCTTCATCTTCCGCTCAAACGAATCGGTGCGTTCCCAGTAACTGTTTTCCACGAAACGTAGCGTACCGCATTGCGATATGTCACAATGCCCCCCAGCCTGTTATGTACAGCCTGCTCCAACACGCCGCTCTCCGCGAACTGATCCTCGCCGAAGGCCCCTCCCTCCTCGCCGCCGGCCTCGTCACCGAACTCTTTTGCAAGTTCCACAGCTTCACCCTCGAATGCCTCGCCTTCCTCGCCCTCTGGTACACCTTCGGCCGTCTCGCCGCCACCTTCCGCTAATGCGCCTCGCCACCATCGCTCTTCTCACCCTCCCCCTCCTCCCCGCCCAGCCCCTCTACCCCTGGCTCGAGTCCATCGCGCAGCGCCAGCTCGCCGCCCGCCGCGACGCCGTCGCCGCCCTCAAAACGCCCGAT
>CAYMTH010000625.1:0-3684 GCA_964393235.1 uncultured Solibacteraceae bacterium
GGGGGGCGCGGGGGGAGGTTGGGGTGAAGGCGGCGGTGGCGGGGGGCGTTTTAGCAGTGGGCGTGAGGGGGGCGGTGGCGGTGGCCAGGGGCCGGGGGGAGGGGGCGGCGGCGAGGGCGAGAGGTTGGGACGGGGCGGGGACGGCGAGGGGGTATTGGGAACAGAGAGTGGGCTTGGCGGAGAAGCCGGGGCCGGGCTTGGGGGCGGCGGCCTTGCGCATGGCGCAGGCGTGTTTGCCGTCGCGGCGGCAGCAGGCGGGGAGGTTGTCTTCGGGCGCGGAGGCGAGCAGCGGGGTGATCAGCGAGAGGCTGAAGAGGATCACCAGGAAGGCTGCGGAGAGTTTGCGCACTTGCATTGAGTGTAGCCGAAAAGTGGCGGACAGGACTCGACGGTGCCAGGTACTGTGGAAAAACTGTGGAAATTTGCGAGGATTGGCGGGGTGCGTGAAAGGCGAAGATGCGATTGGCGGGGATTTTTGGGTAGGGGAAGTCCGGGTAGGAAAAGGCTGGTATCACGGCACTGTGGAAAAGTGGAGGGCGGAGGCGGTGAGGGGATGGGCGGGGATGCGGATGGCGAAGTTCTCGGGATCGGGGCGGGCGTCGTCAAGGATGTGCCAGACAATCGCGCGCTCGGCGTGGCGGAGCCAGTGCGTGAACACTGCGGCGCGGGCGGCGTCGGGGGCTTGCTTGCCGAACTCGCCGAGGTAGAACACCTTCCCCGCCTGCGCGGCGATTTCGTGGTGGGCGCGAAGGTAGATTTCGGCATCAGGGCCGTCGTTCAGACGCCAGTGGGAGGGGTAGAGGTGCGCGGAGAGGAGGTCGAGTTCGGGGATCTCCGTCAGGCGGTGATAGGCGCAGCCTTCGCTCCCGTTTACGGCGTATTTGTTCGACAGGCCGGGGTAGAGATGCGGGGCGTCGTCGAAGCCTTCGCCGCCGTCGGCGATCAGGTGGTTGGCGTCCTGCTGGCGGAGGAAGGCCGCCATTTCGGCCGTCCACTCGAGCAGGGCGCCGGTATGGCCGGGGGCGCGGAGCTCGTTGCCGAGCTCCCAGGCGAGGATGGCGGGTTCGTTGCGGTAGGTGAGGCCCGTGACGGTGTTGCGGCGGTCGAGGAGGGTGCGGATGTAGTGCTGGAACCACTCCTTGATGGTCCGTTCGGTGTAGAAGAGCTTCGTTTCTTCGGGTGCGGGGGTGCGGCGGAGGTACCAGGCTACATAGCGGCGGACGCCGCCGTAGGCTTCCCAGTAGTTCGTGAAACGGAGGATCAGACGTAGGCCGCGGGATTTGGCGAGGGCGATGGAATGGTCGAGGGCGACGAGGGAGGGTTCGTGGAAGAGGCCGGGTTGGAGCTGGATGGCGGCAGGGTCGCGGGCGGGGTCGTGGTCGTTGTGGGCGGAGGCGCGGAGGACGGTATGGCCGAGGGCAGCGGTTTTGTCGAGCACCTCTTCGAGGGCGGCGGTTTCGCCGTAGGCCACGGCGGCCTGGTTGAAGTAGACGTTGTTGCCCCGGAAGGGGAAGGGCCGGCCGGCGAGGGTGAGGGTGGCGCCGGAGCGGCGAACGAACTCGCCGTCGCGGATGGGGGTCATATGTAAAACGATATACTGCTGGGCACTATGACCGCGGTAAACGAATACGATGCGATTGTGAAAGCGATGCAGCCCTACTTCGACGGGGCGCGTTCGGGGAAAGGAGAGGACATGCGGCCGGCGTTTCATCCGGGCGCGACGATTTACGGCTACGTGGGGCCGGACCTTTTCGGGGGGCCGATTCAGGGGCTGTTCGACTGGCACGACGGCAACGGGGCGGCGACGGACATGGAGGCGCGGATCGTGAGCGTCGACGTCGCGGGGACAGTGGCGACGGTGCGCGTCGAGATCGACAACTGGACCGGGCACCGGTTTACAGACATGTTCACGCTTCTGAAGGAGAATGGGGCGTGGAAGATAATCAGCAAAGTGTTCTATCTGCATCCGTGATGCGGCTCCTTCTGGTGGCGGCGGGACTGGCGGCCTGGGGGGCGGACTGGCCGCGGTTCCGCGGTCCCGACGGGATGGGCGTTGCCGAGGGGGCGCGGCCGCCGGTGAAGTGGTCGGCGACGGAAAATGTTGCGTGGAAGGCGGCGGTGCCGGGGGTGGGGTGGTCGTCGCCGGTGGTAGTGGGGGACCGGGTTTACCTGACGACGGCGGTGTCGAGCGGGCCGATCGAGGAGATGAAGAAGGGCCTGTATTTCGGCGGGAACCGGGGTAAGGTCACCGATGAGCACCGGTTTCTGGCGATCGCGCTGGACGCGGGGACGGGGAAGGTGGTCTGGGAGCGGGAGCTGTGGCGGGGCGTGCCGCCGGGGTCGCGGCATTTGAAGAACTCGTTCGCGTCGGAGACGCCGGTGGCGGACGGGGAGCGGATCTACTTCTATTTCGGGCAGATCGGGCTGTTCGCGCTGGACCGGGCGGGGAAGGTGGTTTGGACGCTGCGGAACGAGCCGGTGGAGACGCGGTACGGATGGGGGACGGCGGCGTCGCCGGTGTTGCACAAGGGGCGGATCTATGTCGTCAATGACAACGACTCGGCGAGCTATCTGATGGCTGTCGATGCGAAGACGGGGAAGGTGATCTGGCGGGTGGCGCGTCCGGACGAGAAGTCGAACTGGTCGACGCCGTTTGTGTGGGAACACGACGGGACGGCGGAGATCGTGACGACGGGGACGGGGAAGAACCGCTCCTACGATCTGGACGGGAAGCTGCTGTGGGAGATGGGCGGGATGAGCTCGATTGCGATTCCGACACCGATGGCGAAGCACGGGCTGCTGTATTTGACCTCGGGGTATGTCGGGGACGAGAACCGGCCGGTGTTCGCGATCCGGCCGGGGGCGCGGGGCGTGGTGGGGGAGAAGCATATCGCCTGGAAGCTGCCGCAGGCGGGGCCGTACAATCCGACGCCGCTGCTGTACGGCGACTACTACTACACGCTGCTGGACCGGGGCTTTTTCACCTGTCACGACGCGCGGACGGGGAAGGAGATTTACGGGAAGCAGCGGATCGATCCGGGGGCGGGGGCGTTCACGGCGTCGCCGGTGGCGGCGAATGGGAAGATGTATCTATTGAGCGAAGATGGGGACACGTTTGTGGTGGAGGCGGGGGCGGAGTTCAAGGTGACGGGGAAGAACTCGCTCGATGAGATGACGATGGCGACGCCGGCGGTGGCGGGGGACGCGCTGTTTATCCGGACGGTATCGAAGGTATACAAGATTTGGCAACGTTAGAGACGTTTGAGTTTGGGGTGGAGGCGTGCGCACTGGGTCTGCGGGACGAGGTTCGGCGGGCGGGGACGTTTTATGCCCGGCATCCGCTGTTTCCGGCGGAGCGGTGCGAGCGGGCGATCGGGCTGGCGCGGCGGTTTTTCGCGCTGCCGGAGGGGGAGAAGCGGGCGCTGGGGATCGAGCGGTCGCCGCACTTCCGGGGGTACAGCGAGATGCGGAATGAGCGGGACTGGCGGGAGCAGATGCATTTCGGGCGGGAGGAGGCGGCGCGGACGGGGGAGGTTTATGAACGGCTGCGGGGGCCGAATCTGTGGCCGGCGGACGGGGCGTGGCGGGCGGAAGTGCTGGAGTTGATGCGGGATCTGGAGATTGTGGGGCGGGAGATTCTGCAGTGCCTTTGCTATTTTTCGGCGGAGGAAGACTCGTATCTGC
>CAYMTH010000626.1:0-3679 GCA_964393235.1 uncultured Solibacteraceae bacterium
GCCTTCGATCTCGCCACCGGCCGCCTCCTCGACGAACCCGAAGTCGGTCTCCATCCCTCCGCCCTCGCCCTCTCCCCCGACCAGTCGAAGCTCTACATCGCCAACGCCAACTCCGACACCGTCGCCCAGCTCAACACCGCCACCAACAAAGTCGAACGCGCCCTCCCCGTCCCGCTCTACAAGAAAGCGCCCCTCGGCTCCTCCCCCAACGCCCTCGCCCTCTCCCCCGACGGCAAGACCCTCTTCGTCGCCAACGCCGCCAACAACGCCGTCGCCGTCCTCGACCTCCCCTCCGCCAAAGTCTCGGGCTTCCTCCCCGCCGGCTGGTATCCCACCGCCGTCGCTCTCGCCAAGGATCAACTCCTCATCGCCAACGGCTACGGCTTCGGCTCCGTCGCCCCCGCGAAAGCCGAAGGACGCAGCTACAAGGACCGCGCCGGCGTCCTCTCCCTCGTCCCCCTGTCCGAACTCAAAGATCTCCCCAAACACACCGCCCAGGTCCTCCGCGACAACCACGCCCCCGGCGCCCAACCCGCCACCAAAGGCGAGACCCCCAAGCCCATCGAACACGTCATCTACATCATCAAGGAGAACCGGACCTACGATCAGGTCTTCGGCGACATCCCCACCGGCAACGGCGATCCCAAACTCGCCATCTTCGGCCGCGACGTTACCCCCAACCACCACGCCCTCGCCGAGCAGTACGCCCTCCTCGATAACTTCTACCAGCCCGCCGACCAGTCCGCCCTTGGCCACCGCTGGTGCACGCAGGGCTACGCCTCCGACTGGGTCTTCAAATACTCCAACGGCCGCAACGACCAGAACCCCATGCTCTTCGCCCCCACGGAGTTCCTCTGGGACAACGCCCGCCGCCACAACGTCTCCGTCCGCGCCTTCGGCGAACGCGGCCTTAACACCATCACCCCCGCCAACGCCACCTGGACCGACATCTACAACGACTGGAAAAACGGCACCCGTAAAGTGCAGATCCAGCCCCGCGCCGTCATCGTCGGCCTCCGCGAAGTCTACTCCCCCAACGTCCCCGCCTACGAACTCCGCGTCCCCGACCAGCTCCGCGTCGACCGTTTCCTCGAAGAGTTCAAAGCGGCCGACGCGTCCGGCACGGTCCCCAAGCTCTCCGTCCTCCTCCTCTCCCAGGACCACACCGCCGGCACCAGCCCCAACTTCCCCACGCCCCGCGCCATGGTCGCCGATAACGACCTCGCCCTCGGTCGCCTCGTCGAAGCCGTCTCAAAGTCGAAAATCTGGTCCAAAACCGCCATCTTCGTCGTCGAGGACGACGCCCAGTCCGGCGTAGATCACGTCGACGGCCACCGCACCGTCGGCATGGTCATCAGCCCCTACACGCGCAACCGCGGCACCGACAGCACGTGCTACACGACGATCAACATGTATCGCACCATCGAACAGCTCCTCGGCCTCCCGCCCTCCAACCAGTTCGACCTCGCCGCCGATCCTATGTTCCCCGTCTTCACCCGCAGGCCTGACCCCGCCCCCTACTCTGCCCTCACCCCCAAAGTCCCGCTCGACGAAATGAACCCGCCGCTCAAAGCCCTCACCGGCAAAATGCTCGAGCTCGCCAAAGCCTCGCAGTCCATGGACCTCGACGAACCCGACGTCGCCCCCGAGGCCCTGCTCAACCAGGCCATCTGGCACTCCGTCAAAGGCCCGTTGACTCCCTACCCGACCTTGCTCCGGAACACCCGGTAGGTCATCTCCCCGAACGCGTACAGCGTCAGCAGCAGCGACACCAGCGACAGCAGCCCCCACAGCTTCTCTTTCGTATCGTCCACCCACCGCGGCAACCCCGCCAGGTACGCCACGCCGAACCCGCCGATCAACCCGCCCAGGTGCGCCGCGTTGTCGATCATCGGCATCAGTCCACCCATGATGAACCCGATCCCGGCGTTCATCAAACACTGCGTCTGCAGGTGCCGTGCCGCGAACGACTTGCTATGCACCCCGTACGCAATCAGAGCTCCCAGCAGCCCGAAAATCCCCGCGCTCGCCCCCAGCGACGGCGTCCGCGGCGACCACATCTCGCTCAGCACAAACCCCACGATCGTCACGACGGTGTACAACGTGAACGTCCGCCGCGTCCCGTAAATCTCCTCCACGATCGGGCCGATATTGAACAGCCCCATCATGTTCATCAGGATGTGGAAAAACTGCGTGTGCAGATACCCCGCCGTGATCAGCCGGTACCAGTCCCCGCTCAGAATCGCCGGCAGCCACTTCGCCCCGTACTGCGGCAGCGCCCGCGAATTCGAAACGAAAATCGCCGCGTACAGCGCGCAGTTCACCAGCAGCAACAGCGCGATCGCCATCTTCCCGCCCGGCATCAACCGGTCGGTGAACCCTTCCTTCGGGGCCAGTTGAAACCCCATCCGCATCAACTCCACGCCGCAATAAGGGCACTGGCTCGCCCGCGCGTCCACCAGCGCTCGGCAATTCGGGCACAGTCGGCTGTCGCTCACCCCTCCAGTCTATCAGCCGCCCCTCTGATAAAATGGAGGGTCCCATGGCCGAAAACGAGCGCGAACTGCGCCAACAAATCTGCGATATCGGCCGTCTCATGTACCAGAAGGGCTGGGTCGCCGCCAACGATGGCAACCTCTCCATCAAGCTGAGCGAGGACCGCTACCTCTGCACCCCGACCAATATCAGCAAGGGCATGATGACGCCCGACGATCTCATCATCGTCGACGCCAAAGGCACCAAGGTCGAAGGCCGCCGCGAACGCACCAGTGAGATCATGATGCATCTCACCATCTACTCCATGCGGCCCGACGTCAACGCCGTCGTCCACGCCCACCCCCCGGTCTCCACCGGCTTCGCCGTCTCCGGCCGCGGCCTCAACCAGGCCATCCTCCCCGAAGTCGTCGTCCTCTTGGGCTGCGTCCCCCTCGCCGATTACGGCCTCCCCGGCACCCCCGCCCTCTCGGAAACCCTCAAGCCGTTCATCCCGAAACATGACGCCATCCTCCTCGGTAACCACGGCGCCGTCTGCGCCGGCCAGCACATCTGGCAGGCCTTCTTCCGCATGGAAACCGTCGAACACGTCGCCCGCATCGCCCTCGTCGCCGAACTCCTCGGCGGCCCCAAACTCCTCCCCAAAGCCGAGGTCGACAAACTCTTCGAAGCCCGCGGCCGCTACGGCGTCCAGTCGAACACCACGATGACCCCCGGCTGCCCCATCACCGCCGACGACTCCGGCGGCGAAAAAATCTCGGTCACCCGCGACGAGCTCATCTCCCTCATCGAGGAAGCCGTCTCCGCGCGCCTCGGCCGCTAAAATAAACTGAAATGCAGGAGCACACATGGGTGAAGCATTAGGAATGGTGGAAACCCGCGGCCTCGTCGCCATGATCGAAGCCGCTGACGCGATGGTCAAGGCCGCCAGGGTCTCCCTCGTCGGCTGGGAAAAGGTCGGCTCCGGCTACGTCACCGCCATCGTCCGCGGCGATGTCGCCGCCGTCCGCGCCGCCACCGATGCCGGCGCCGCCGCCGCCCGCCGCGTCGGCGAACTCGTCTCCGTCCACGTCATCCCCCGCCCCCACGCCGGCCTCGAAGAGGCCCTCCCCATCGGCAAATCGAAGGGCAACGGCAAATGCTCCTCGCCCCCGTCTTCGGCACGGCTGTCGCCCCCCGCGAGGAC
>CAYMTH010000627.1:0-3678 GCA_964393235.1 uncultured Solibacteraceae bacterium
CATGAAACGCTTCCTCCTCGCCGCCGCCCTCGCCTGCTCCGCCCAGGAGCCGCAGCCGCCCGCCATCGACCCCGGTTCGCCCGCCAAGGCCCCCTCCGACGCCATCGTCCTGTTCGACGGCGCGGGCACCTCGGAGTGGGTGCACAAGGACGGCCGCCCCGCCGAATGGACCGTCGCCGACGGCGTCCTGGTCTGCAAATCCGGCACCGGCGACATCCTCACCAAACGCAAGTTCGGCTCCGCGCAGATCCACCTCGAGTTCGCCACGCCCCACATGCCCAACGCCAAGGGCCAGGCCCGCGGCAACTCCGGCGTCTACCTCCAGGGCCGCTATGAGGTCCAGGTCCTCGACTCCTACCAGAACCCGACCTACGCCAACGGCTCGGCCGGCGCCGTCTACGGCCAGCACGCCCCGCTCGTCAACGCCTCCCGCCCGCCTGAACAGTGGCAGTCCTACGACTTCGTCTTCCACGCCCCGGTCTGCGACGACCAGGGCCGCGTCTCCCGCGCCGCCACGCTCACCCTGCTCCACAACGGCGTCCTTATCCAGGACAACGTGACCATCACCAAAAACACCCCCGGCGAGATGGACGCGAACCTCTGCTCGCCCGGCCCGCTGCTGCTCCAGGACCACTTCCACCCCGAGGTCAAGGACACCCTCCTGCGCTTCCGCAACATCTGGGTCCGCGAACTGCCCGCCCGCCCCGGTCGCCGCTAGCGCGCGAAAAATTAACGAATCCCCGCCCCCGCCGATAAGAGGTATAGTCCCTCGAAATTCAGGGACTTAACACTTCTTTGCACGCCGTTTGAAACCGAATTGTGATGATACGAGTTTCACACTGTGATGCAACCCGATCCGGCGACAAAAATGGAAACGATTCAGGTAGCGCGGTGCGAGTATAAGTATCACGTGCGGGCGTGGGAGGTCCCCGCGATCCGGGAGCGACTGCTCCGCTACTGTGTGCCCGACGCCAACTCCCGCGACGGCGAGTGGTACGCCATCCGCAGCCTTTATCTCGACACCCGCAACTACCGGCTCTACCAGGAGGCGAAGGAAAAGCTACCGTTCCGGTTCAAGTTGCGCGCCCGCACCTATGGCGATGCCCGGGGCTCGGTGAAGCTCGAAGTGAAGCGGCGCGTCCGCGACCTGATCGTCAAGACCTCGGCCACCGTCAAGCCCCCGGAATGGGCCGTCGCCGCGCCCCGCGGCGTCTCCGGCCTGTTCGACCTCGGCAAGCCCGCCATGAATGAATTCCTCCAACTCGCCGAGACCTGGCAGGCGTCGCCGCGAATGCTCGTCTACTACGAGCGGCAGGCCTTCTCGAGCACCGTCGACGACTACGTCCGCGTCACCTTCGACCGCGAAATGAAGTGCCAGCCGATGCGCGAGTGGTCGCTCACCGGCGACCCGCGCGCGTGGCAAAGCGTCGACGCCCCGGCCTCCTACGACGAGCGCGATTCGGTCTACGTGCTCGAGGTGAAGTTCGCCGGCCGGCCCCCGGAATGGCTGCGTGACTTCACGCTCGCCTGCGGGCTCGAACGCCGCGGCTTCTCGAAGTACTGCCGCGCCGTCGAGCGCGCCGTCTTCGACCGCGAACCCGCCTTCGACCTCACGCCCTCGTTCGGCGCGCGGCTCTGGGGGGCGGCATGACCGAGCTTCCGCTTGGCGCGCTTTCCGATCTGCGCATCGCCGGCACCGTCCTCATCGCCGCCTTCGCCATGGCTCACACGCTCGCGCTCGTCTACGTCTGGACGCACCGCGGCCTGTCGTACTCGCAATCGTTCGTACAGACGCTGGTCATGAGCGCGGTGGTCACGGCCCTCATGATGATGACCATCGGCAACAATCTCGTCTGGGGCATCGGCATGGTGGGCGCCATGGCGCTGGTCCGCTTCCGCACCAACCTGCGCGACCCGCGCGACATGATCTTCGTCTTCGCCGCGCTGGTCACCGGCATCGCCGCCGGCACCCGCGCCTACGCCCTCGGCGCGCTCGGCACGGTGGCCTTTTCGCTGGTGGCCGTCTATCTTGCCTGGGCCCCGTTCGGCGCCCGCAAGAGCTTCGACGGCCTGCTGCGCTACACCGCCCCGTGGGAAGGCGGCGTCAACGACGCCGCGGCCGCCATCATGAAGCGCCACTGTCGGCAGTCGGTGCTGGCCACGGTGCGCGAGGTGCGCCAGGGCGAGGCCAGCGAGCACGTCTATCACGTCCGCTTCCGGTCGGACGAATCGCGCGGCCTGCTCGCCCGGGAACTCGCCGGAATCGAAGGACTCTCCGGCGTCGCCATCCTCGTCGAAGACATGCGAGTGGAGATCTGACCATGGGCCCCCGCCAAATTCTCACCCTTTGCGTCTGGCTCGGCTCGGTGGCCGGCGCCGTGTGGCTCGCCCGCGGCGACGCAGGCATCGCCGACGCTCCGGCGCAGCTCGTGCCGCAGGAGTTCCGCGTCGCCGCCACCGAAACCGGCCGCCTCGCCGAGGTGCTGGTCGCCGTCGGCGATCGCGTCCAGGCCGGCCAGCCCGTGGCCCGGCTCGATACGGCCGTGCTCGAACGCGAGATCGCCGCCGCCGAGGCCCGCCTCCGCCAGATCAGCGCCGAACCCGGCGCCGCCGCCGCCGTCATGGAGTCGGATGACTACTCCTCGGCGCGCACCTTCCAGGCCGACGTCGAGGACGCCGCCGCGCAGATCGAAGCCGCCCGCGCCGCCCACCACGCCCAGCAGGCGGAACTGAAGACGCTCCGCGATGAGGCCGCCCGCCTCCGCCGCCTCGTCCGCGAGGGGCTGACCCGCTCCGACCGCGTCGAGGAGATCGACGTCCGCATCCGCGCGCTCGAAGAGACCATGGCCGGCTGGCCCGCCCGCCTCGCCGCGCTCACCGAACGCCATCGCGCCGCCGATCAGCGCCTGGAACGCTGGCGCACCGAGCATCAGGCCCAGTCGGCGCCGCAGTCCCGCGACGCCCGCCTGCGGCCCGTCCGTGACCGCATTGACGAGCAGAGCGAGACGCTGCGGGTCCTCCGCGCCCGCCTCGAAAAGGCCACCATCGTCGCCCCGGCGGCCGGCGAGGTGATCGCGCTCTACGCCCGCCAGGGCGACGTCGCCACCCCGGCCGCGCCCGTGCTGCTGCTGCACGGCTCCGGCCCCCGCACGCTGGTCGCCTAGGTCAACGAACGCGCCCGCCCCGCCGTCGGCGCCAAAGCGCTCGGCCGCCGCCGCACCCTCGCCCGGGAGGAAGTCGAGGTCAAGGTGACCCGCGTCTCCGACGCCGTCGTGCAGCTCCCGCCGCGCTTCTGGCTGCTGCCCACCATGCCGCTCTGGGGCCGCGAGGTCTATCTCGAACTGCCGGCCAAGGCCCGCTTCGACGACGGCGAAGCTCTCGACGTCCGCTTCACCACGGGAGGCGCGTAGCCCATGCGCGCCGCTCTCTGGTTCGCCCTCGCGCTCGCCGCGCCCGCCGAGGTGCTCACGCTCGACGAGGCCGTGCGTCGCGCCGTCGACGCCCATCCCGATGTCGCCGCGGCCCGCGCCGCCCGCGCCGTCGCCACCTTCTCGATCGCCGCCGCCCGCGTGCTGCCCGCGCCGGAGTTCCGCGTCACCACCAACAACGTCGCCGCCGACCCCGAGATGGCCGAACTGCGCAACGCGGTCGCCGTGCGCTGGTCCCCGCCGCGGCCGC
>CAYMTH010000628.1:0-3675 GCA_964393235.1 uncultured Solibacteraceae bacterium
ATTCGATGTCGTTCGGCGCATCACCAAGACCGATCGTGTCCGCCTCGCCAAGGATCTCCGTCAACGCGCGGACCGCGCGCGCTTTGTTCGATCCGCCCAGGACATGAAAGAAGCGGCCGCCACGTGTCATTTGAAACCCCTCGGCCAGGAGCGCCCGCTCGAGGGTTTCGGCGGCGCCTTGCAGGATCACGAACGGCTCGCCGAACTCCCGCTGCGCGGCAAGACGGGCGACCGCCGGCTGCAGACCCGACCGCTCGCCGATCTCCCGCTCCTCCATCTCCCCGAAGCCGCGAACCTGTACCCCCGACGCCGCGGCGGCCCGGCGCAACCCTTCGCGGGCCGCCGCCGCCGTCGCGCCGAGCACTCGGGCCGGCGCACCCGGCGTAATGATGGCCGCGCCGTTCTCCACAATGAAGGGATCCGTGTTGCCCATCGACTCGCGCAGGGCGGCCACCTCGGCCCGGGTCTTGCTCGTCACCAGGACGAGCGGAATGCCACGGGCGCGCAAATGAGCCATTGCGGGCTCCGCTTGCGCATAACTGTATGTCTCCCGGTCGAGCAGCGTCCCGTCGAGATCGGTGAAGACAACCATCTCCTAACGATACAATTCCAACCTGATGCTCCTGCCCGTCCGCGTCCTTGCCACCGGCAAGTATTTACCGAAGCAAATCATCACCGCCGACGAACTGGACGCGCGCCTGAACCTGGCCCCGGGCACCACGCTCGCCCGCAACGGCGTCCGCGCGCGCCACTTCGCCTCCGACGACGAGACCGCCTCCGCCATGGCCGCCGCGGCCATCGAACACGCGCTGCTCGCCGCGCGGATCCCGGCCGGCCGGCTCGACGCGATCCTGTTCGCCGGCGTGATGTCCGAACAGCCGATGCCCTCCACCGCGACTTTGATTCACCGGCGGCTGAACGCGAGGTCCGAGAACGTCACCTGTCTCGACATCAACGCTTCCTGCGCGGGATTCTTGAAAGCCCTCGAGTTTGCCGCCGCCGCGATCCACACCGGGATGTGGCGAAACGTCGCCATCGTGGCGGCCGAACTGTCGTCGAAGGGTCTGCGGTGGGAAGACCTCGACACCGCCACGCTGTTCGGCGACGGAGCGGCGGCGGCGATTCTCGGCCCGGCGGAGGGGGACGAGGGGATCCTCGCCATCCGCAACGCCACCCACTCGGCCGGCGCGCACCTGTCGGAGATGCGGGCCGGAGGATCGCGGTTCAACGTCCGGACGCCGCCGGAGCATCTGAACGACTATCTGTTTGCCATGAACGGCCGAGCCCTGCTCCGGCTGGTGCAGGAGCATTTTCCGTCCTTTCTCGATGAGCTGCTGGATCAGTTCGCCGTCGACGTCGTGGTGCCGCACCAAGCCTCGGCGGTGGGCCTGGCGTTTCTGCGCAAGCAACTGGCGCGGCGGACGGACGCCCCGCCGGTCATCGACATTCTGGCCGAGGCGGGCAATCAGGTCTCCGTTTCGATCCCGCATGCGCTGCACCGGGCCATCGAGGACGGCGCGCTGCGGCGCGGACAGACCGCGCTGCTGGTGGGAACGGCGGCGGGCGTATCGCTGAACGGCATCGTCCTGCGATACTAGGCGCATGTTTGTCGAGGTGGAGCCGCGGCCGGTAGGGTATTGCCGGAACCGGGCGTGGCTGGTGGAAGCGGGGTCGTGGTTCACCGAGATTCACCTCCCGGCGCTCACCGCGGTGATCACGCACCCGCGGCTGGGGCGGATTCTGTTCGACACCGGCTACGGGCGGGCGCTGGTGGAATCGACGACGGCGCCGGCGCGGCTGTACCGGCGGCTGCTGCCGTTTACGCTCGGGGTGAACGAACGGGCGGAGACCGACGTGGACTGCATATTCCTTTCCCACTTTCACCCGGACCATATCGGGGGCTTGCGGGAGGCGCCGGCCGTGCCGGTGTTCTACTCGGCGGAGGGACTTGCGACGCTGCGGGAGCTGAGCGGTTGGGGACAGGCGAAGGCCGCGTTTTTTCCGGAGCTGCTGCCGGACGATCTGGACCGGCGGGCGCGGGCCGTGGAAGAACTCCCGGAGGTTTTGCTGGGCGAAGAATGGCGGCCGTTTGAGACGGCGCGGGATGTAGCCGGCGACGGTTCGCTGCTGGCGATCGCGCTGCCCGGCCACGCCGAAGGCCAGTACGGCCTGCTGTGCCGGACGGGCTTAGACCGTCACGTGTTTCTGGTGGCCGACGCGGCGTGGACACGGCGGAACATCGCGGGAAACATCGGTCCCGGCTTTCCGGCGGGAGCACTGATCGGCGACGCGGCGGCATTCCGGCGGACGCTGGGCCGGCTGCACGAGTTGCACCGCCGGCGGCCGGAGGTGCCGCTCATTCCCTCCCATTGCCACGAGTCGATTCAGGCGTATCCGAATGCCCAATAAACTGACGATCGCGCGGGCGTACTGGGCGGCGCGGCGGGCGCGGAAACCGGACCGGCGCCCGACGGCGGCGCCGCTGGAATGCGAGGCCACCGTGTATGCGAACTTCGAGCGGTACAACGCGCTGGGCGTGTCGCTGGAAGAGGCGCGGCGGCTGGCGCGGGAGGAGTTGGAGACGGGCCGCAATCCGCACGCGGGCTACAGCTTCGGGCTGTCGTCGGGAACGACGGGGGAGCCGGGGGTATTCCTGACCAATGCGCACGAACGGGACGTGTGGCTGGGCACGATGCTGGGGAAGTTTCTTGCGCCGGGCCAGGTTCTGTCGCTCAACGCCGCGCTGCTGTTGAAGCACAACAACCGGCTGTATCAGGCCTCGAACCGGGTCCACTATTTCGATATCGCGACGCCGGCCTCGCACTGGGCGCCGCGGCTGTGCGATCTGGCCCCGAACGTCGTGATCGGCCCGCCGAGCGTGCTGCTGGCGCTCGCGGCGACGGCGGCGTTTCAACGGCGGCCGCTCCGCCCGCATACACTGCTGTCGGGGGCCGAGGTACTGTATCCGCAGGACCGCGAGCGCCTGGCGCGGGCCTACGGCGTGGCGCCCCGGAACCTGTACCAGGCGAAGGAAGGGTTCCTGGCCGCCGGGTGCGTCAACGGCGGACTGCATTGGAACGAAGACCTGGTGGAGGTGGAGTGGATGCGGTTCTACCACCGGCCGGACCGGGCGGTCCCGGTGATCACGGATTTCACGCGCCAGTCGCAGACCTTCCGGCGCTACCGGCTGGATGATGTCGTGAAGCTGAGCGGGGCGTGCGCCTGCGCGACGCCGTTTCAACGCATGGGCGCCGTCGAGGGCCGGCTGCGGGACGTGTTGCTGCTGCCGGAGCCGAAGGGCGGATACAAACCGCTATTTCCGTTCGAGGTCAATGCGGTGTTGAAGGCGTTTGCGGACTACACGCTGTTTCAGCATGACCCGTACCACTTCACGCTCGCGGTGCCGTCGACGCCGGGGCCCCGGACGCTGGCGGAGCTGAACGAATTGCTGGAGAAGCCGTCGCGGCTGGAGATCGTCCCGCTGCGGGCCGAGCCGCCGGAGCGGAAACGGCGGCGGTTTCAGCGGCTGTTCGATGAGGAGAATTCCATCGTGCTGGAGAAGTTGCTGAGCCCGCCCGCGCATCTGTAGACGGCGGGCGCCCGGCCGGCCGAAAAGCCTACCTCCCGCAGCACTCCCCGCACCAAACGTTCTCCCCCTTCCGCCGCCACTCCTCC
>CAYMTH010000629.1:0-3665 GCA_964393235.1 uncultured Solibacteraceae bacterium
TAGAATTTTTCCAGTTTTTTCGATAAACTGGAAGTAACGATGACCTCCCGGACTGGGTATACTCTGGCTGTTCTGACGGTCGTGTGCGCGTTTGTCGCTTTGGTGACGGGCGCGCGGGTGACGAGCGTGACGGCGATGCCGGCGCTGGATCCGGCCGGGGTGGGGCTGTGGAAGAACGTACACCGGGGCGTTTCGACGTTCGCGGGGCTGGGCGCGCTGGCGCTGGCGCTGCGGGTGGGCGGGGCGATGCGGTGGTGGTTGTTGGGAACGCTGGCGCTGGCGGGGTTGCCGGGCGGGATGCTGGAAGGGAAAGCGATGGCGAAGGCGGCGGGGCTGGTGCACGCGGTGGGAGCGTCGGCGATGATCTCGGTCTGCGTGGCGGCGGCGTTGCGGTTGCGGGCGGGATGGAACGACGCGGTGGAAGCGGTGGCGGACGAGGGTTCGCCGTCGCTCGAGACGCTGGCGAAGGCGACGTGGGTGGCGCTGCTGGTGCAGACGGCGCTGGGGGCGTTGTACCGGCACCAGATCGTGGGGCTGATGGCACACGTTACGGGAGCGCTGCTGGTGATGGGGATGGTGATGTACGCGGGGATCGCGGCGTTTTCGACCGAGGGGGCGCCGAAGGCGGTGAAGCAGCCGGCGCTGGTGCTGCTGATTATGACCGGAGTGCAGATGCTGATCGGGCTGGGCGCTTATTTATACCGGATGCAGGTGGTGGAACAAGCCACGGGACACATGGCCATGTTAACCTTTACAGTGATCCACGTCGCCGTCGGAGCGATGACGACGGCGGTGTGCGCTCTGATGGGAATGCAAATTTCGCGACATGTTCGCCCGGCGGTGACTGCTTGATGAAGCACTACATCGCTTTGACCAAACCCAGGATCACGTGGCTCATCCTGATGAGCACGGGGATGGGGTATTACTTCGGCTTCAACGGGCAATGGGACCTGTGGGCGCTGTTCCATACGATCGTCGGGACGGGGCTGATCGCCTCGGGCACGGCGGCGCTGAACCAGTGGTATGAGCGGGACGCCGACGCGAAGATGCGCCGGACGGACCAGCGGCCGCTGCCTTCGGGACAGATGCCGGCGGCGAACGCGTTTGCGTTCGGCGTGCTGTTGTCGGTGCTCGGGTTCGTGGAGCTCGGGATGGGCGTCAACTGGCTATCGGCCGGGCTGGGGCTGTTCACGCTGCTTTCCTATCTGTGCCTGTACACGCC
Source organism: uncultured Solibacteraceae bacterium (assembly GCA_964393235.1). Classification (GTDB taxonomy): domain Bacteria; phylum Acidobacteriota; class Terriglobia; order Bryobacterales; family Bryobacteraceae. The sequence goes on from CAYMTH010000629.1 coordinate 1,223, forward strand.
GTTGAAGCGGATTTCGCCGGTTTCGACGACGGTGGGCGCGGTGCCGGGCGCGATGCCGCCGCTGATCGGCTTTGCGGCGGCGAGCGGGACGTTGACGGCCGAGGCGTGGGTGCTGTACGCGATTCTGTTCCTGTGGCAGTTCCCGCACTTCTACGCGATCGCCTGGATGTACCGGGAAGATTACGAGCGGGCGGGGATCAAGATGCTGCCCGTGGTGGAGCCGGACGGGGAATCGACGGTACGGCAGATGCTGGTGTTTTCGCTGGTGCTGATTCCGGTGAGCCTGATTCCGCGGTACCTGGACATGACCGGCAACTTCTACGTGGCCGGGACGCTGGCGGCGGGCGTGGCGTTCGTGGCGGCGTGCGTGAAGATGGCCAAGGACCGCACGTTGCTGAAGGCGCGGAGCGTGCTGCTGGTGTCGGTGATCTACCTGCCGGTGCTGTACGGTCTGCTGCTGCTCGACCGGCCGCGGTTCTAGGGCTGTGACGGCAAGGCGCGAGTTTCTGAGCGCGGGGCTGGCAGCCGCGCTGGCTTCGTGTGCCCGGCGGCTGGAGAAGCTGCCGGTGGTGTCCGTGGTCCCGGCGTTCACGCTGGTGGCTTCCGACGGGACGCCGTTTTCGAGCGAGCGACTGCGCGGGACGCCGTGGCTGGCCTCCTTCTTCTTTGCGAGCTGCAACGGGCCGTGTCCGCGGATGAACCGGGAGATCTACGATCTGCAGGAGCGGACGTATCCGTACAAGGCATTGAAGATCGTCTCGTTTACGGTAGACCCGGAGCGGGACACGCCGGAGGTGCTGGCGGCGTATGCGAAGCGCTACAAGGCCGATCCGTCGCGGTGGTTCTTTTTGACGGGCGAGCGGGCGAAGATCAGCGAGATTGCGAAGAACGGATTTCTGGTGGGGGAGTTGGGGGCGGAGACGAGCCACACGACGCGGATCATGCTCGTCGACGGGCGGAGCCGGGTGCGTGGTCATTTCGCGAGCGGGGAGAAAGAAGGGATCGAGGCGCTCGAGGCGGGCATCCGATCGGTGTACGAGGAAGGATCGTAATGGAACTGCGTGACTTGCCCGCGTTGAACGCGTGTCTGAACTTTACCGCTTTTGTGCTGCTTCTCATTGGCTACCGGCTGATCCGGCAGGGGAAGCGGGAGGCGCACCGGAAGGTGATGCTGGCGGCGTTCACGATGTCGGCGATCTTTCTGGCCTCCTACCTCGTGTATCACTTCCAGGTGGGTTCGGTGAAGTTCCAGAAAGAGGGGCCGATCCGGACCGTGTACTTCGCGGTGCTGTTGAGCCATACGATTCTCGCCGTCTTCGTCGGCGTGATGGCGCCGATGACGCTGTTCCGCGGGCTGGCGGGGCGCTTCGCCGATCACGCGAAGCTGGCGCGGATCACGTTCCCGCTGTGGGCGTATGTGAGCATCACGGGCGTGATCGTCTACCTGATGCTGTACCAGATGTGATATCCCTTCGGGGGTGAGATTTCTTCCGGTTTTGCTGGCCATGGCGGCCGCGCTGGCGGCGGCGCCGCCCAACATCGTCCTGATCCTGTCCGACGACCACGGGTGGCGGGATTACGGTTTTATGGGCCGGCCCGAGGTGCGCACGCCGCGCATCGACAAGCTGGCGGGGGAAGGGCTGCTGTTTACGCGCGGCTACGTACCGACGAGCCTGTGCCGGCCGTCGCTGGCGTCGATCATGACGGGGCTGTATCCGCACCGGCATCTGATCACGGGCAACGACCCGCCGGGGAACGCGCGGGACGCGAAGAACCGGGCGGCGATGGTGGAGATCTTCCGGAAGGCGAAGACGATTGTCGGGGAGCTGGGGGCGGCGGGGTATGTGAGCCACCAGTCGGGGAAATGGTGGGAGGGCGAGTGCACGTGCTGCGGGTTCACCGAGTGCATGTCGCACGGGGACGTGGCGCGGGGCGGGCGGCACGGGGACGTGGGCTTGGAGATTGGCCGGAAGACGATGCAGCCGGTGTTCGATTTTATCGACCGGGCGGAGGGGAAACCGTTTCTGCTCTGGTACGCGCCGATGATGCCGCACACGCCGCACAACCCGCCGGCGCGGCTGCTGGAAAAGTATGCCGGGCGGCCGGCGGCGGAGGCGAAGTACCTGGCGATGATCGAGTGGTTCGACGAGACCGTCGGGCAGCTGGTGGACTACGTGGAGAAGAAAGGCCTGGCGGAGAACACGCTCTTCGTCTATGTGGCCGATAACGGATGGGTGCAGTTGGAGGGGCAGCAGCCGCTGTACGCGACGCGGGCGAAGCTGTCGCCGTACGACGCGGGGCTGCGGACGCCGATCTTCTTCCGGTGGAAGGGGCGGATCGCGCCGCGGCGGGACGATGTGTCGCTGGTGTCGTCGCTCGACATCGCGCCGACAGTGCTGGCGGCGGCGGGGCGGAAGGCGCCGGCGGAGTGGACGGGGGCGAA
>CAYMTH010000630.1:0-3664 GCA_964393235.1 uncultured Solibacteraceae bacterium
GTCCGTAGGGTTCACGCGCGTCTCGGAAAGCCACTTCACCAAGCGGGTCTTCTGCGCCTGCTTGCGCTCATAGTGGGCCCAGCGCGACTCGCAGACGAGGCCCAGGCGCCGGCCGAGGGGGGTTAACCGCTCATCGGCGTTGTCGATTCGCAGATGCAGGCGATATTCCGCCCGCGAGGTGAACATGCGATAGGGCTCGTCCGCGCCCTTCGTGATCAGGTCGTCGATGAGGATTCCGCTGTAGGCTTCGGAGCGGGGAATCTCGAATCCGGGGGAGCCGCCGACCTTGCAGGCCGCATTCAGGCCCGCGATGAGCCCCTGGCAGCCCGCCTCCTCATAACCGGAGGTGCCGTTGATCTGCCCGGCGAGGAAAAGCCCCTCCACTTTTTTGACTTCCAGACTGTGGTTCAGTTCGCGCGGGTCGATGGCGTCGTACTCGATCGCATAGCCAGGGCGAATCATTTCGGCGTCCTCGAGCCCGGGCACCGAGGCGATCATGGCCGTCTGGACGTCGACAGGCATCGAAGTTGACATGCCGTTGACGTAGACCTCGTAGGTATCGAGTCCCTCAGGCTCCAAGAAGATCTGGTGACGGTCCTTATCCGGGAACTTCACCACCTTATCTTCGATCGACGGGCAGTAACGCGGGCCGATGCCTTCAATCTCACCACTATATAAAGGAGAGCGGGAGATGTTGTCGCGCAAGATCTGGTGCGTCGCTTGCGAGGTATAGGCAATGTAGCACTGAATCTGCTCACGAACGATCTTGCCGGTGAGGAAGGAGAAGGGGGTGGGGTCGGCGTCGCCCGGCTGCGGCTCGAAGCGGGACCAGTCGAGCGACCGGCCGTCGAGCCGGGGCGGAGTGCCGGTTTTGAGGCGCGTCCATTTCAGATCCAGCCGGCGCAACTGGTCCCCGAGCAGGTTCGCCGGCGCCTCGCCGTTCCGGCCGCAGTTGTACTTGCTCTCCCCGACGTGGGCCAACCCGTTCAGAAAGGCCCCGGTGGTGACGACGACGGCGCCGGCATCGACCGAGCGTCCATCGCGCAACTGCACGCCGCGAATCCGCCGGCGCCCGTTCGCGCCGTCCTCGATCCGCAATTCCGCCACTTCGGCCTGCAGGATGCGCAGGTTGGGCTCGCGCTCCAGCACCTCGCGCATCTTGATGCGGTACTGCTTCTTGTCGCACTGCGCGCGGGGGGACCAGACGGCGGGTCCGCGGCTGGTGTTCAAAAGCCGGAACTGAATGCCGACGGCGTCGGCCACCTCGCCCATCACGCCGCCGAGGGCGTCGATCTCGCGGACCAGATGGCCCTTGGCGATCCCGCCGATGGCGGGGTTGCAGGACATCTGCGCGATGAGGTCGATGTTCATCGTCACCATCGCGGTTTTGAGTCCCAGCCGGGCACACGCCCGCGCCGCTTCACAGCCGGCATGGCCGGCGCCGATTACCACAACGTCGTACTGCAGTGCGCGCATCCGAATGAGTAAGCCTGTTCTATTCTAACTGGAGGAGAATTTTCGTTGAACGTACTCGTCATTGGATCCGGCGGCCGCGAGCATGCGCTCGCCTGGCGCCTCGCCCAGAGCCCGACCGTCAGCCGCGTCTTCGCCGCGCCCGGAAATCCGGGTATCGAGCAGTCGGCGACCTGCCTGGCCGGCACGGACTATCTGCGCCTGGCGGAGGAAAACGGCATCGACCTGACGGTAGTGGGCCCGGAGGCGCCGCTGATCGACGGCGTGGTGGACCGCTTCCGCGACGCGGGCCGGGCGATCTTCGGACCGGTGCAGGCGGCCGCGCAGTTGGAGGGGTCGAAGATCTTTTCGAAGAACTTCTTCGCGCGGCACAGCATTCCGACGGCGCGGTTCCATACGGCGACGAACGAGGCAGATGCGCTGAAGGCCCTCGGCGATTTCACGGCGCCGGTGGTGCTGAAGGCCGACGGACTGGCCGCCGGCAAGGGCGTCGTGATCGCGCAGACGATGGACGAGGCGGTCGCCACCGTGAAGCAGTTCATGGCCGGCGAGTTGGTGGGTGAGGCAGGGAAGCGGCTCGTGATCGAAGAGTTCCTGGTGGGCGAAGAGGTCAGCTTCATCGCGCTCTCCGACGGCGAGACGATCCTGCCCCTGCTGCCCTCGCAGGACCACAAGAACATCTTCGACGGCGACCGCGGCCCGAACACCGGCGGCATGGGCGCCTACGTCGATGAGCGCATCCTGACCGCCGAACAGACGCGCACCGTCATGGAAACGGTGATGCGCCCGGCCATCGACGGCATGAAGAAAGAAGGCTCGCCGTTCACCGGGTTTCTGTACGCCGGGCTGATGATGACGGCGGCGGGGCCGAAGACGCTCGAATTCAATGTGCGCATGGGCGATCCGGAGACGCAGCCGATTCTCTACCGGTTGCAGTCGGACCTTGCCGCGGTGCTGTACGCAGGCGCGACGGGCAAGTTGGCCGGGACGACGCTCGACTGGTCGCCCGACCCGTCAGTGGCGGTGGTGCTGGCCGCCGAAGGCTACCCGGGCAAGCCGCGCACCGGGGACGAGATCACCGGGATCGAAGAAGCCGAGGCGACCGGCGCGAAGGTTTTTCATGCCGGCACGAAGCGCGACGGGCAGGGCCGGATCGTCACCAGCGGCGGGCGCGTGCTGGCCGTGACGGCCTCGGCGCCTACGCTGCCCGAGGCAATTGAAAGCGCTTACAAAGCAGTGGCCCCGATCCGGTTCGGCGGGATGCAGTACAGAAAAGATATCGGCAAAAAGGGGTTGAAGCGCTGGTAGAATGAGGTAGGTTTTGGGGACGTAGCTCAGTTAGGATAGAGCGGTCGCCTCCTAAGCGACAGGTCGGCAGTTCGACTCTGCCCGTCCCTACCACCCTATATTTCGAAGGATCCACCGTGACCCCACAACCCAGCGGCGAAGTCACCCAACTCCTCTCCGAAGCCCGGCAGGGAGCACCGGGGGCGCACGATCAACTTTTCTCGATCGTCTATTCGGAATTGCGCCGGATCGCCGCCAACTACATGCGGCGCGAACGGGCCGACCATACGCTGCAAGCCACCGCGCTCGTGCACGAAGCCTACATGCAGCTGGTCGATCAGACCCGCGTGAACTGGCAGAGCCGCGCGCACTTCTTCGGCGTCGCCGCGCAGCTGATGCGCCGCATCCTCGTCGACCACGCGCGCAACCAGGGCGCACAAAAGCGCGGCGGCAACGCGCAGATGATCTCGATCGAAGACAGCGTCGGCATCGCCTCCGTCCCGGAGGTCGCCTTCGACGAACTCGACGAAGCCCTCAACCGGTTGCAGCAGCTCGACCCCGACCAGGCGAAGCTCGTCGAGCTCCGCTTCTTCGGCGGGTTGACCGTGGAAGAGGCGGCCGAGGTCATGGGCATCTCGACGGCGACCGTCGAACGCGAGTGGCGCATGGCCCGCGCGTGGCTGCACCAGCAGCTGACGGCGGAGCGACCGAAAAATCTTTGATGCCTTTTTCGCTCAAATCGCGCGCTAGTGATTGAGAGCGGAACTGCAAGGACGTTCCCCCACAAGTTGTCGGAGGTTGCGAGGCCGGCGCGCCAGCCGGCCTCGCATTTTATCCCCTGGAGACCGAGTGACCCCGGAACGGTACCGACAAATCAAAGACGCATTCCGCCGCGCACTCGGAT
>CAYMTH010000631.1:0-3661 GCA_964393235.1 uncultured Solibacteraceae bacterium
GGACACTATCCCCCATCACAACCGCCCCGCCCGTTGACGGGTTGGTATAATGCAATTAGAGAGGCCTGTCTGCCCACCGGCAGCCGGGCCTTTTCGCTTTCTTTCCGCCCTCCAACCGGAGCAAATGCCAAAATTCACGGGATAACCCAAAAGTGATTGATTCCAAAGGGAAATATTTGGGGATAACCCAAAATCGACCGATCAGAACCCAAAATCGCCCCTACACGCCGATTTCCTGGAAATAACCCAAAAGTGATTGATTCTAAAGACAAATCACCACAACAATAACCCAACGAAAACCCACCGGAACCCAAGCCGGACCCGAGACAACCCGAAACACGGCATAATCAGAAAACCCATGCCAGATCCCGGTCGCATCTACGCCCGCTACGACATCGAAACCGCCTACCCCCTCGCCGACGCCGTCGCCGCCATGGCCGGCGAACAGTCCTCCGGCACCTTCCTCGCCGTACCCGGCGAGACCCCCGCCCTCAAGGAAAAATACGGCGCCCGCGTCGAGTCCCTCCGCGAAACCGGCCAGAGTGACTCCCCCTCCCTCCCCCACGCCGGCGCCCCCAAAGGCGCCACCGTCTGGCGCCGCGCCGAGGCCCTCCTCTCCTGGCCCATCGCCAACATGGGCCCCAGCCTTCCCAACCTCCTCGCCACCGTCGCCGGCAACCTCTTCGAGCTCCGCCAGTTCTCCGCCCTCCGCCTCCTCGACATCCAACTCCCCGCCCCCTTCCGCGACGCCTACCCCGGCCCCCAGTTCGCCGTCGAAGGCACCCGCAAACTCGCCGGCGTCTACGGCCGCCCCCTCATCGGCACCATCATCAAACCCTCCGTCGGCCTCTCCCCCGCCGAAACCGCCGCCATGGTCCAGCAACTCGCCGAAGGCGGCATCGACTTCATCAAGGACGACGAACTCCAGGCCGACGGCCCTCACTGCCCCTTCGCCGAACGCGTCGCCGCCGTCATGGACGTCCTCAACCGCCACGCCGACCGCACCGGCAAAAAGGTGATGTTCGCCTTCAACCTCACCGGCGAGATCGACCAGATGCTCCGCCGCCACGACCTCGTCGAACAGGCCGGCGGCACCTGCATCATGGCCAGCCTCAACTCCGTCGGCCTCCCCGGCCTCGTCCACCTCCGCCGCCACTGCCGCCTCCCCATCCACGGCCACCGCAACGGCTGGGGCCTCTACCAGCGCTCCCCCCACATCGGCCTCAGCTACCTCGCCTACCAGAAGTTCTACCGCCTCGCCGGCGCCGACCACCTCCACGTCAACGGCCTCGCCAACAAGTTCTGCGAACCCGACGAATCCGTCCTCGCCTCCGCCCGCGAGTGCGCCCGCCCGATGTTCGAAGGCCCCGGCCGCGGCTGCGAAGTGATGCCCGTCTTCTCCTCCGGCCAGACCGTCAACCAGGTCCCCGGCACCTGGGCCGCCCTCCAGACGCCCGACCTCATCTTCGCCGCCGGCGGCGGCCTCGTCGCCCACCCCTCCGGCATCGCCGCCGGCGTCCGCGCCATGCGCCAGGCCTGGGACGCCGCCATGGCCGGCATCCCCCTCGCCGATCACGCCCGCGACCACGCCGAACTCCGCCAGGCCCTCGACAAATACGCCCAATGAGCCAGCTCCTCCTCACCTGGTACGGTGACGACTTCACCGGCTCCACCGACGTCCTCGAAGCCCTCACCGTCAACGGCGTCCCCGCCGTCCTCTTCCTCGCCCCGCCCGCGCCCGAAGACCTCGCCCGCTTCCCCGAATGCCGCGCCGCCGGCGTCGCCGGCATCTCGCGCGCCCAGTCCCCCGCCTGGATGGACGAACACCTCCCGCCCGTCTTCGCCGCCCTCGCCGCCCTCGGCGCCCCCTTCGTCCACTACAAAACCTGCTCCACCTTCGATAGCGCCCCCCACGTCGGCTCCATCGGCCGCGCCATCGAACTCGGCCGCCAGACCCTCGGCAACCGCCCCGTCCCCCTCGTCGTCGGCGCCCCCGCCCTCCGCCGCTACGTCTGCTTCGGCAACCTCTTCGCCACCGTCGACGGCGAGACCTTCCGCATCGACCGCCACCCGACGATGTCCCGCCACCCCGTCACCCCCATGGACGAAGGCGACCTCCGCCGCCACCTCGCCCGCCAGACCCCCCTCCCCCTCGCCCCCCTCGCCCTCCTCGCCCTCCAGTCCGGCCGCGCCGCCCTCCCGCCCGCCGCAATCGTCCTCCTCGACACCCTCGACGCCGCCACCCTCCGCGAGGCCGGCCGCCTCATCTGGGAATCCCGCGCCGACGCCCCTTCCTTCCTCGCCGGCTCCTCCGGCATCGAATACGCCCTCCTCGCCTGGTGGGCCGAACAAGGGCTGCTCCCGCCCAAACCCGTCATCCCCGACGCCGGCGCCGCGGACCGCCTGCTCGTCGTCTCCGGCAGCTGCTCCCCCGGCACCGCGCGCCAGATCGGCTGGGCCGCCGCCAACGGCTTCACGCCCATCGCCGCCGACCCCGGCGCCCTGCTCGCGGGCGAAGCCGAATCGATGCGCCTCTTCTCCGCCGCCATGGCGGTGTTCGCCGCCGGCGGCAGCCCGGTCGTCTACACCGCCGCCGGCCCCGGCGACGTGCGCCCCGATACGCCCGGCAACGCGCTCGGCGAACGGCTCGGCGCGCTCGCCAACGCCCTCGCCCGCGCCTCCGGCGTCCGCCGCATCCTCATCGCCGGCGGCGACACCTCCGGCCACGCCGGCCGCGCGCTGTCGATCCAGGCGCTCACCGTCGTGCGGCCGTTCGCGCCCGGCTCCCCGCTCTGCCGCATCTGGTCGCGCGACGCCGCCGTCGACGGCCGCGAGATCATGCTCAAGGGCGGGCAGGTCGGCGGCGACACGCTCTTCGGCGACGTCCGCGCCGGCCGTCCCGCTACTCCGTAAACACCAGCCGGCCGAACCGCTTCGGGTTGTGCGGCGAAGGGCGCGGCAGCGCCGTGTCCGCCCAGACGCTCAGCCGCCGCGCCGGCTCGGTGCCGTCCCAGCGGTTCAGGTTCGCCGTCCACTCCGCGCCCGGCTTCGGCGCCGCGCTCGTGCCCAGCTCCTCGAAGTTCTTCCACGGAATCGCCAGCTCCAGCGTCCAGCCCTTGTCCTTGTCGCCCGTCTGGTTCAAGGTCCCGTCCACCTGCGTCGAGAGTTGCACGCCCGCAAAGTCGATCCGCTTCAGCAGCAGCTGCGGGTAGGCGTAGAAGTAGTCGTAAAGCGTCGCCCGCGCGTTCATCTCGAGCCCGTAGTAGAAACCCTGCTCGGGCTTCGGGTTCAGGAAGATCTCGACGGCGTCGTCGCGATAGGTCGGGTCATCGCGATGATCGAAGTGCGCCACCACGTCGGCGTCGTCGCACTGGTAAGCCGCGTAGAGGTGCTCCGCGTCCCAGAGCAGCCGCACGCGCGTCTTCTGCTTCGCGCCCGTCTGCGCCTCCCACGGGAACACGAGTTCGGCCGCGGGCGCCGCCGCCCAGGCCGCCTCGTCGAGCTTCCCGTCGACGGTGATCTTCCCCGCCGCGCGCTTCACTTCATAGCGCGGCAGCGGCGGCTGGGCGCACAGCGCGCCCGCCGCCAGCAGCACCCACAGCGCGCGTCTCATCGCGCGTTCACCGTGACCGTGTCGGGGCTCAGCCGGTCGCCGACCTTC
>CAYMTH010000632.1:0-3656 GCA_964393235.1 uncultured Solibacteraceae bacterium
GGGGGGGGGGGGGGGGGGGGGGGGGGGGGGGGGGGGGGGGGGGGGGGGGGTTGGTGGCGCTGGCGGGATTGGGGGCTTGTCTGGTGTTGCCGATGTTTGGGGAGGGGCGGTTGGCGGAGATGCAGGCGTGGTTGTTGGGGGCGACGGTGGTCTATTTTGTGGGGGGAGTCTTTTATTACCGGAGCCGGAGTTAGGCTGCGGGGTGTGCGGAGGGCAGGGGAGGGTTGTCGCGCGGGGACAGGCTAAAGCCGTGTCCCCGACGGGAGGGCTGGTTCGGCGGGGCTAGTCGAGGTGGAAGACCTCTTCGATGCGGAGCATCTGTTCGTCGGCTTTGCGGCCGGGGATGCCTTGGAAGAAGGGCGCCATCTCTTCCTGCCAGCGGCGGTTGACGTCGGTGGCTGCCATCTTTCTTAATGCGGCTTCGAAGTCGGGCGTTTCGAGGTAACCGATCAGGAGACCGTCGTCGCGCAGGAAAAGGGAGTAGTTGCCCCAGCCGGTCCGCGAAAGCGCGTCGAGCATCTCGGGCCAGACTTCGCGGTGGCGCTCCTTATACTCTTCGAGACGTTCGGGTTTGACCTGCAGGCAGAAGCAGACGCGGCGACGGGCGGGGCGGTCCGCGCGGTGCCGCTGCATCTCCTCGGCGAAACCGCTGGCGAGAATGCCGGCGGGGAGGGCGAACAGGCCGACGCCGAGCAGGACCGAGATGCCGGCCACGACTTTGCCGGCGGTGGTGATGGGGTAGACGTCGCCGTAGCCGACCGTCGTCATCGTGACAATGCCCCACCACATGGCGGCGGGAATGGAGGGGAAGGCCTTGGGCTGGGCATCGCGCTCGAAGGCGTACATAAACGTCGATGCGATGACGACGAGGGTGATGACGAGGACGAGGGAAAGGAAGAGCTCCTCGCGACGGGAGCGGAAGACGCGGCCGAGGAGGCCGATGGAGGCGTTGTAACGGCCGAACTTGAGGACGCGGATGAGGCGGAAGATACGGAGGAGACGGAAGACGACGGTGTCGGCTTCGGCGAGCGGGGCGAGGTAAAAGGGCGCGAGCGCGGCGAGATCGACGAGGCCCATGGCGGAGGTCATGTAGCGGAGGCGGCCGCGGACGGGGTGGGCGAAGCGCGGGTTCTCGACGCAGGTCCAGAGGCGGAGGAGATACTCGACGGTGAAGAGGTAGACGCAGTAGCGTTCGATTTCATCGAGGGTGGCGTTCCAGGCGGCCATTTCGGACATGGACTCGAGGACGACGACGATGACGCTGGCGAGGATGAGGAAGATGAGAACGAAGTCGATGAAGTGTTCCCAGGAGCTGGACTGATCTCCCGGTTCGAGCCATTCGTAGACGCGGCGGCGCATGTGTTTACGCTAGCAAACCGGGGATTTATCATTTGGGGATGGAACCGTTGTTCGCATCGCCGACGCTGGCCGAGGGATACGCCCGGTGGAGGCCGGCGGTGCATCCGCGGGTGATGGACCGGGTGCGGCGGCAGTTGGGCGGGCGGCGAGTGGCGCGGGGATTGGACGTGGGGTGCGGGGCGGGGTTGTCGACGCGGGCGCTGCAGATGGTGGCGGAGCGGGCGACCGGGATGGAGCCGCTGGAGGCGATGCTGGGGTGGACGCGGGAAGTGGCGCCGGGGGCTTCGTTTGTCGTGGGGCGGGCGGAGGAGCTGCCGGTGGCGGCGGGGAGCATCGACGTGATGACGGCGGCAGGTTCGCTGAATTACGTGGACCTGGGGCGGTTTTTCGGCGAGGCGCGGCGGGTGCTGCGGGTGGACGGCGTCCTGGTGGTGTATGACTTCTCGGCCGGGAAACGGATGGCGGGAAGCGCGGCGCTGGCGGAGTGGTTCGCGGAGTTCCGGCGCCGGTATCCGCCGCGGCCGTCGTCGGGAAGGCCGCTCGATCCGGGCATTCTGGCGGGGCTGGCGGAAGGGTTCCGTGCGGATGGCGCGGAGGTTTTCGAAGAGGCGATCGGGATGACGCCGGAGGCCTACGTGGACTACATGATGACGGAGACGAACGTGGCGGCGGCGGTGCGGGCGGGGGCGCGGGAGGAGGAGATCCGGGCGTGGTGCGGAGAGACGATCGCGACGGTGTTCGGCGGGCGGGCGCGGGAGGTGCTGTTCGACGGCTACATCGCGTACCTGCGGCCCGGCGTATAGAATACGCGTCATGACGAGACGCGATTTTCTGGAGCGGGCGCGGGGCGCGGCAGCGGCGGGCGTGGGGGCGCTTTGCGGCGCGGAGGGTTTGCTGGCGCAGGCGCGGGAAAAGGCGAAGCCGCTCAACCTGCGGGTCACCGATTTGAAGACGTTTATCGTGAACCGCGGGGGCGTGAACGGGAGCAACTATGTGTTCGTGAAGATCTATACGAACCAGGGGTTGACGGGGCTGGGCGAAGGGTCGGTGACGAGCAAGGAGGCGACGGTCGCGGCGGCGATCGAGGAGCATAAGCGGTACCTGGTAGGGAAAGACCCGGCCGACATCGAGATGCACTGGCAGGCGATGTACCGGTGGCCGCGGTGGCGGGGCGGTCCGATTCTGAACTCGGCGATCAGCGCGGTGGAGATCGCGCTGTGGGACATTCTGGGGCAGGCGTTGGGGCAGCCGGTATGGAAGCTGCTGGGCGGGAAGGCGCGGGAGCGGGTGCAGATGTACGTGCACGCGGGCGGGAGCACGCCGGAGGCGTACGCGAAGGCGTGGCTGCAGGCGAAGTCGGAGGGGTGGACGGGGTGCAAGGCGGGATTCATTACGACGCAGGGGGACGTGATCGATCCGGTGCGGAGCGTGAGCGAGGGGATCCGGAATTTGAAGGCGGTGCGGGAGGCGGTGGGGGAGGATTTTCGAATCTGCATCGATCTGCACGGGAAGGCGACGCCGACGATGGCGGTGGATTTCTGCCGGCGGGCCGAGGAGTACCGGCCGTTTTTCGTGGAAGAGGCGACGCAGATCGAGGATCTGGATGAACTGGAGCATCTGCGGCGGTCGACGCGGATTCCGCTGGCGACCGGGGAGCGCCTGTTCACCAAGTACGGGTTTGCGCCGCTGTGCGCGCGGCACCTGGTGGACTACGTGCAGCCGGACGTGGTGCATTGCGGCGGGATTCTGGAGATGAAGAAGATCGCGACGATCGCGGAGGCGTACCGGATCGAACTGGCGCCGCACAATCCGCAGAGCGACGTGAGCACGCTGGCGTCGCTGCACGTGGATTTTTCGACGCCGAACTTCGCGATTCAGGAGATCACGCACCGGGGGAACGAGCAGTACTGGAAAGACCTGTTCTACGGGGGCGGGATTACATATGAGAAGGGCTTCGCGCTGCCGCCGGACCGGCCGGGGCTGGGCGTGGATCTGGACGAGAAAGTGGCGGCGCAACGGCCCTACAAGCCGCATACGCGGCAGCAGTTGCGATTCCCGGACGGGGGGATCGCGGATCATTAGGTAGACTGGTGCGCATGCGAAGCGTGTGGCTGGGAATGATGCTGGCGGCGGTGCTGGCGGCCGGTGACCGGGACGCGGCGATTGCCGCGAAGATGGAGCAGATGATCGCGCAGGGCGAGGTGCCGGGCGCGGTGACGGTGGTGGCGACACGGGACGGGATTTCGCATCTCGGCGTGGCGGGTTACGCCGAGGCGGGGGAGCGGCGGGCGTTGCGG
>CAYMTH010000633.1:0-3647 GCA_964393235.1 uncultured Solibacteraceae bacterium
AGCAGCCGCCGCGGGAGCGGGTGGCGACGCTGCCGGTGGCGAACCGGACGTTCGCGATCCCTCCCGGGGCGCCGAACCACCGCGTCGACGCGGTGGCCAACATCCTGCAACCGGCGCGGCTGCAACGGCTGATTCCGCACATGCACCTGCGGGGGAAAGCGTTCGAGGTGAGCCTGCTGCAGCCGGGGAAGGATCCGCGGGTGCTGCTGCGGGTGCCGCGTTACGACTTCCGCTGGCAGAACGCTTATACGCTGGCCGAGCCGATCGCGCTGCATCCCGGCGATAAGATTGCGGTCTCCGGCTGGTTCGACAACTCGCCGAATAACCCGAACAATCCGGATCCGAAGGCGGAGGTCCGGTGGGGGGACCAGAGCTGGGAGGAGATGATGTTGAACTACGTCGATGTGGCGGTGGCTCCGGACGCCGAACCGAAGACGGTGATGGCACGGCCCGCGCCGGCGACGGTGGCGGCCGGGTCGATTCGGGAGCAGTTCATTGGCGCGTGGCGGCTATTGAGTTGCGTGACGACGTCGGCGACGGGACAGACCAGTCTCATTTACGGCGAGAAGCCCGAAGGGAGAATCACCTACGAAAAATCGGGCCGGATGTCGGCGCTGCTGATGCGGCCGGACCGGAAGAGCATTGCGGTGACGACGGTGGCGGATGCGTCGCTGGACGAGTTGCGGGACAGCGCGCGGGGGTTTACGGCTTACTACGGCACGTTCGATGTGGACGAGGCGAAGAAGTCGGTGATCCACCACGTGAAGCTCTCGTTCAACCAGAACTGGGTGGGCACGGATCTGATCCGAAGCTATGAGTTCCAGGGCAACAGGATGACCTTGACGGCGGCGACGGCGAACGGCAGCACCACGCGTCTAGTGTGGGAGCGGCTTCCGGACTGATCGCGGGCGGGGCCGTGGTCTCCGGGGCGCCGGAGCGGTGGGTGGGCGTCCTTCTTAGCGGGTGGGAGGATCCGTGGGCGGCGGAGTGGCCACGCGGCGGGCTATTTCGGGTCCCAGCCGTTCGAAGTGGCGTAAATTCCAGGTGTAGATCCGAGCCGCATCCGCCTGAATGGCGCAGGTTGCTATAAGCAGATCGTAGACGGCTCCACCGGCAATCCGTTGGGATGTGGCGGCGCGGACCGTCGCAAGCGTGGCGGGTGCATCGAGGCTGATGAGGCTGAGGCGCGCTGCGATCGCTTCGATGCATCGCACCGCCTGTTCCGGGGAGGCGCGATGGGGCGCCGGGAGGCGTGTCAGAGTGGCATACACTTCCGCCAGGCTATGGGCCGAGCAACCGGCGACTGCCGGAGCACACGTCAGAAACAGGGCGAGGCTGGCGGCATGATGCGGGTGATTCGCGAGGAAGACCGGAACAAGTACCGACGTATCGAGGAAAAGGCCCACTTAGGATCGCCGAAGTGCGGATAAATCTCTTTCCCAGCGGATGGCATCCAGGGTATCGTTCACGATCGAAGGCTCGATCGGGCAGCCGGAACGAAGAACGGGAACTCCATTTTCTTCGACCAGTTCTGGGCCGGCGAGAGACTCAGGGACCGGCATATTCGAGACCAGAACATCCGTGACGAGCACGTCGATGGACACGCCTTTGCGACGCGCGACGGCGGCGTAGGCTTGCTCGACATTTTCGGGGAGGTGAATGGTCATAGGCCAATTCCTGATTTCAGACTAACACCAGGCACAGGGCAGCCGGGAGGCAGTACCGCCAGGGCGATGCCGGCGGCGAGAGGCTGTTCCGGTGCAGTACAGCGTGGCATGCTGGAGACACGGGTATGCGGATTTTTGCGATCGTGTGCGGGCTGATGGCGGCGGCGCCGGGGGCGCTGGCGCAGTGGCAGGTGGTGACTTCCTTTGAAGATGATTCGCATGTGGCGCTGCTGCGGCCGCGGAATACGCGGGTGGAGGTCGTCGAACAGGGTGCGACCGAGGGAAGCCGGGCGCTGCGGGTGGAGTTCGATCCGGTACAGTGGCCGGCGCTGTGGTTTGCGCCGGCGGAGGCGTTCGACCTGCGCGGGTATGGGGAGATTCTGCTGGACGTCACCAATCCGATGGACGAGCCGCTGACGTTCCGGCTGCGCGTGGACGACGACCCGAGGGCCGACGGGAGCAACCACAGCCGGACGGGCGGGGCGACGATCGCGCCGGGGGAGACGGCGACGTTTTCGTTTCCGCTGAAACAGGCGAGCGGGGCGGAGTTCGGGATGAGGGGGTTGCCGGCTTGGCCGGGGTCGCGGAGCCTGGGGTCGGCGGGGTTTTGGAATTTGAACGTGGGGAATATTGTCGCGTTCCAGATCTTCATGGCGTCGCCGGGGACGCGGAAGGTGCTGCTGGTGAACAACGTGCGGTTCGGGCCGGCGCCGCCACTGGACGGGATTGTGGACCCGTTCGGGCAGTACGCGCACGCGGAGTGGCCGGGGAAGGTGTATTCGACCGAGGAGTTGCAGGCGCGGCGGGAGGAGGAGCGGGCGCAACTGGAGGCCGAGGCGGCGACGTGGGCGGACCGGGACCGGTTCGGGGGGTGGGCGGAGGGCCCGCGGCGCGAGGGGACGGGGTTTTTCCGGGCGGAGAAAGTCGACGGGAAATGGTGGCTGGTGACGCCGGACGGGACGCTGTTCTTTTCGACGGGGCTGGACGGGATCCGGCCGGTGGAGTACACGTTTATAACGAAGCGGGAGTCGATGTTTTCGTGGCTGCCGGAGGAGGGGGATCCGCTGCGGAAGTACGTGCAGCCGGTGAGCGGGGCGGTGGAGGGGCCGGTGCGCGAGGGGATGGCGATCAACTGGTACGGGCTGAATATTGAGCGCAAGTTCGGCGGGCCGGATCCGTTCGAGGCGTGGGCGGAGGCGGCGCTGCTGCGGCTGCGGGCGTGGGGTTTCAACACGATCGCGAACTGGAGCGACGCGCGGCTGTTCCGGCGGGAGGTGCCGTACGTGATCGCGGCGGGGATTGGCGGGACGCATAACCGGATCGTGGTGAACGTGCCGTCGGCGGGGGCGACGATGCACGATCCGTTCGATCCGCGGTTCGCGGTGAACGTGCGGAACAGCCTGCGGGCGCAGGCGGAGGCGGCGGCGGGGGACCCGTACTGCATCGGGTATTTCGTGGACAACGAGCTGTCGTGGGGGAACCGGGACACGGATCGGAACCGGTATGCGATCGCGACGGGGGCGCTGGCGCAGGCGTATGCGCAGTCGCCGGCGAAGCGGGCGTTCGTGGGGATGCTGCAGGGGCGGTATGGGAGTCTGGCGGAGTTGAACCGGGCGTGGGGGACGGCGTTCGCGGCGTGGGAGAACGTGCAGGCGCCGGGGTTAACGGCGGCGGTGGCGGCGGATTATTCGGCGGTTGTGAAGGAGCATGCGCGGCAGTATTTCCGGGTGGTGCGGGAGGAGTTGAAGGCGCTGGATCCGGACCATTTGTACCTGGGGAGCCGGTTTGCGTGGTATACGCCGGAGGCCGCGGCGGCGTGCGCGGAGTATTGCGACGTGGTGAGTTTCAATGTGTATCAGCGGCGGATCGAGCGGGCGGGGTGGGCGTTTTTGGAGGCGCTGGACCGGCCGGCGATTATCGGGGAGTTTCATTTCGGGGCGCTGGACCGGGGGATGTTTCACGGGGGGCTGCAGCCGGCGA
>CAYMTH010000634.1:0-3643 GCA_964393235.1 uncultured Solibacteraceae bacterium
AGGTTGCCCTCGAGCAGGTCCGCGATCCCAAGATTCCAGGCCGCATCGGCCGCCCCGGGGCGCAGCGCCAGCGCGCGCTGGTAGCACCTGCGCGCGGTGCTGATCTCGTTCCGGGCCAGCCAGGCATTGCCCAGATTGGTCCAGCCGTCCGGGTGATCCGGTTTTGTTTTCAATAGCTTACGGAATACCGCGATCGCCTCGCGGGGCCGCCCGGCCTCCTGGTAGGCGGTGCCCAGGTTGTACAGGGCGGCCGTGTATGCCCGGTCGGCGCGGAGCGCCGACCGGTAGGCCCCGATCGCTTCCGGGTAGCGCCGGTCGAGCTGCAGCAGGATGCCCAGGTTGTTGGCCGCGCGGGCGTGCGCCGGGTCGAGCGCAAGTGCGCGGCGGAAACCTTCGATCGCTGCAACTTGTTGATTATCTTGCATTAAGGCCACCGCGCGGTGAAAGGTCGCGGTCGTGTTTTGCGGCTCCGCCGCCAGGATTTCGTCGTACCGGGCGACGGCCGCGGGCCGGTCGCCGGCGAGGGCGAGCGCGTCGGCCCAGTTCTGGCGGGCGGCGCGGTCGCGCGGGGCGGCCGCGCAGACGGTTTCCCAGGCGCGGGCGGCTTCGGCGGGGCGGTTCTCGGCCGTGAGCAGCGTCGCCAGCGCGGTCTGCACGGGAATGTCATCCGGCTTATTTTCAACGACTTGCCGATAGCACCCGATGGCGCTGCGCCGGTCGCCCAGGCGCTCGAAGACGATGCCCAGATTGCGGCAAAGGTGCGGCTCGGGACCGGCGATCGCGATCGCCGTACGCAGGATCTGAATCGCTGTTTCGAACTGGCCGGAGGCGGCTTGCAGCAGCGCCAGGTCGTGCAAAGCGGCCGTATCGGTGGGATTTTGCTCCAGAATCTGCAGGTAAAGTCGCGTTTTTGACGCCATATCTGCACATAAAATCGGCGAAAAAAAGGCGAAGCGGTAGGGCGTTTTCGGCTAGGATTGTCCCGAGCCGGGGTCAGCCGGAGATCTCGATGGTCCGGGGCGGGGCCTCGGTCCCTTCGGGCCGCTGGTCGGCGACGTAGCGGAGGTGCTGCTCGGCGGCGGCGAGTTCCATGTGCGCGGTGCGGCGCCAGTGGCGGAGCTGGTCGGCGAGCCCCGCGGACCGGGCGCCGGCGGCGGCGAGCGCGGCCAGGACCTCGGGGGAAGCGGGGGCGGCGCACAGGGCTGCGATAAGCCCCGCGCGCCGCCCGAGCGCCTCGGCAAAGGCTGTCTCATCGCCGGGGCGCAAATGCTGGATTGCGGCGTCGAGCTGTTCGAGTTCCTCTTGCGGGGAGGGCACCGGGCTATCCCTCGTTCTTGCCGAAGAGGGCCAGCTGCAGACTCTTGTAGCTGGCGTCGATGATCGTCTTCTGGGATTCGAGCGAGCCGAGCAGCGCGTCGACGGCCTGCAGGCGTTCGGCGGTGCTCTTCTGCATGATCGTCAGCCGGTCGGTGAGTTCTTCGACGCGGCTGGCGATGCGGCGGTCGCTTTCGTCGTACTTCGAGTTCTGGACGGCGATGAGGCCGGTGACGGGGTCGGCGATCTGGTTGAGACGGGACTTGAGGGCGCCGAAACCGGTCGAGGTGGAGCCGAGGAAGGAAAAGCCGTCCTGGACCTGGGAGTCGGACAGGGCGCTGAAGACGGTCGAGTCAAACGAAGCCTTGCCGTCGCTGCCGAACGAGATGCCGAGCTGGGCGAGCGATTTGATGTTGCCCGTGCCCTGGTAGCCGGTGATGGCGCGCAGCGCCTCCTTCGTCTCGCGGACGAGGAAGTCGCCGGTGAGCAGGCCGGCGGCCTCGCCGATCTGCGCGTCGGTGCTTTCGAGCACGCCGTTGTAGGCGTTGACGAACGATTCGAGCCGGTTCGACAGCGTCGAGCGGTTGGTGGCGAGGGCGAGCGTGATGCTTTCCGATCCCGAGGTGGTCCCGGCGATGGTGAACGTCACGCCGCCGACCACGTCGTTGATCAGGTTCGAGGACTTGGAGACCGAGACGCCGTTCACCTTGAAGTTCGCGTTGGCGCCGGAATCGGCCGTCGACAGGAGGTTCGTCGCCGCGCCGGACGGGTCGTCGACCAGGGTGATCGGCTTTTCGCCGGAGGTGTTGGCGGTGAGGGAAAGATAGTAGGGCGTGGCGCCGGTGCCGGTGGTGAGAATCGTCGCGGTGAGGCCGGCGCCGAGGTTGTTGATCTTGTCCCGCAGGCCGGTCAGGTTGTTCTCGCCGGAGCCGAGCGCGATGGTGTGCTCGGTTCCGTTAAACGTCAGCTTGACCGTGCCGGTGGCCGAGACGGCGGCCGAAGAGCCGTTGGCGTAGCCGGCCGAGGTGGCCGAGGCGCCGCGGGCGACCGAGGTGATCTCCGAGATCGAGTAAGAGGCCGGACTGGTGGCCGTGACGGTGCCGATGCTGACCTTGGACGAGTTCGACGACGTTCCGCCGAGCGCCTTGGACGAGCCGACCTCGCCGAGCGCCCCGACGGCCGAGACGAGCGCGCCGACGCTCGATTGCAGACCGGTGGCCAGCGTCTTCTGCTGGAAGATCTTCGCCTGTTCGGCCTGCAGTTGCGTGATCGGCTGGGAGGCGATGGCGACGGTGCGTTCGAGGATTTTCTGGAAGTCAGCCGAGTAGGTGCTGACCCCGGTGAATGTGAGTGGCGAGAATGCCATTGGCGCTCCTGCTATGCATATCGGCGGAGCGAGGGGGCGTGAATAGAGGATTTTTCCGGTGGGGAGGATGTAACTTCCGGGGCTCGTGTGCATCCATATGGGACATGGGACAATGTCCCGAGAGGATTCTGACCAAATGAAACAGTTTGTCTTTACCGCTTTCGCCGCCGTTGCGCTGACCGGAGTTGCGCCGGCTGCGGATTTCAAGGGCTGGATCAGCGACGCTTCGTGCGGCGCCGGCAACGCCGGGTCGAACCAGGCGGCGCGGGAGTGCGCGGAGCGCTGCATCAAGGGCGGCGCGGCGCCGGTGTTCGTTTCCGAGAAGGAACAGAACGTCTACAAGATCGACAAGGCCGACCTGGCGAAGCAGCATCTGAAGGGCAAGGTCCAGATCACGGGCGAACTGAAGGGCGACACGCTGCACGTCGCCAAGATCGTCGACATCAAGGATTAATCCGGGAGGCCGGAGAACTCCGGCCTCAGCAAAATGCGGTAACACGGTACCGTTAATTTACGGCGGCGTAGACTTCGCGCTTGGAGAGGCCGCGCTGGCGGGCCACCTGCTTGATGGCGTCCATGCGGTCCATGCCGCCGGCGATGAGGGCGGCCACCGCTTCGGGGATCGGCCGGTCGTCGCGCAGGGGCGCGGCGGCCCGGCCGATCAGCAGCACCATCTCCCCGCGCGCCTTGGCCGGCGTCAACTGCGCGATCACCTCCTGCGGCGTGCCGCGGTGAAACTCCTCGTGCATCTTCGTCAGCTCGCGCGCGAGCACGACGGGCCGGGGGCCGAGTACGGCGTCGACATCCTCGAGCGCCTCGACGATCCGGTGCGGCGCCTCGTAGAAAACCAGCGTCGCGGGCGCCTCGGCCCATGTTTCGAGCGCCTTGCGGCGCTGTCCCTGTTTCGGGGGCAGGAAGCCGCCGAAGACGAAGCTGTCGGTGGGCAGGCCGGCGGCGCAGAGG
>CAYMTH010000635.1:0-632 GCA_964393235.1 uncultured Solibacteraceae bacterium
GGTACATCTGCATACGGGGGCGGGAGCCGTCGGCGGGCGTAGAGAAATTGGCATTATTGGTGCCGCCACCGTCCTGGGCCTCGGCATTCACCGAGTCGAGCGAGGCTCCGCCACGGCCGAAGTTGTTTTCTTGAAAGTTCCCCTCTGACTCGATGAAGCCAGCAGCATACAGCTTGTCATGGGCGAAATTCGTTGAGTAGAACAGGTTCTGGATAGCGACTTGCTGATTGGGAGCTGAGGTGGGAGCGAGGGACAGATTAGCGGCAGCGGTGAAGTTACCGTTCGTGATCGTCGCCCCGGCGGCATCGGGCGCGCCGTTGGCGTCCCGATCGAGGTAGGCGTAGGCGTTGTTGCCGGCAAGGCGGAACTGCGATTGGACGCCAGCGGTGCGGCCGTCGGTGGAAACCCAGCCGTTGGGGGATGCAGTGGTGCTACCGGGGCCGGACAGGACGGTTTCCGGGGTGCCAACCGTCGCCGTGCCGAGGGTCACGACGGGGTGTTCGGGGAAGACCCGGTAGGATTCATAGGCGGTTCGGAGCTCCTCCTGGAGAATGCGCCCGCCGTTGCTGACAACCGTGTGCCAAAGTTGGTTGCCTTGATTAGTCCATGTCTCAACCAGCCAGCCTTCCTGC
>CAYMTH010000635.1:642-1992 GCA_964393235.1 uncultured Solibacteraceae bacterium
GAAGTAGTTATCACCGGAGGAGAAGCGGGCGGTACCGTTCGTATCCGAGACAAGACGGAAAGAAAAGCGCTCGCCGGGGAAGCGGCGGGACGCGGCGGCGGCGATGGCGCCGTCGGCGGTGAGGGTGGAGCGGGCGGCAGCTCCTCTAATCTCGACGCTCTGATCGATCAGGTGAACGAGTTCGCCAACGGAGTTGACGGCGGCCTTGATGTAGGCGCCGTAGACGGGCAGTCCGTTGAGCGACTGCGAAAAGCGGAGGTGTGTGATGCCAGTAGCAGGATCACGATCTTCACGCCGCTGCAAGAGCGCAGCGATGGCGGCGGCCGAACGGCCCTGGCCGCGGAGGAACGTCTCCACGGCGGCGCGGGCCGAGGCCTGACGGCCGGTGAGCGCTTGGCCGCGGGTGGAGGCGAAGACGCGGGCGGCCTCGCCGGTCAGATTCGCCATGCGCTCCTGCGCAAAGGCGGCGGCCCCGAGGCCGATTACAACTATGGAAGTTCTGAAAACGCGCATTTTTCCCTCAACGAACGATACGGACAGATTGATGGTAGAGAAATCGCCAACCGGTTCACAATCAGGATGAAGACAGCATGAATAGAAAAAAACCCCTAGTACTTTTGGTACATGCGGCCCTTAGCTCCTGGGCGGGCAACCCTTCGGCGGAGGTGATCTTGTGGCCGGAGACGGCTGGTGCGCCGGCCGAAAATGTTCGTCTGGCGCCGCCGCGCGGGGAGCGGGTGGTTTCCGGTGTGCACAAGCCGACCATCACGCCGTATCTGCCGGGGTCGCCGACGGGGGCGGCGGTGGTGATCGCGCCGGGCGGCGGGCACCGGGAGTTGTGGACGGACCACGAAGGGCACAATGTGGCGCGGTGGCTGAGCGACCACGGCGTGGCGGCATTTGTATTGAAGTACCGGCTGGCGAGGGAGAAGGATTCGAAGTACACGATCGAAGGGGAGGCGCTGGCCGACACGGTGAAGGCGATCGAGACGGTGCGGGCACGGGCGGCGGAGTGGAAGGTGGACCCGGCGCGGGTGGGCGTGATGGGATTTTCGGCGGGCGGAGAGTTGGCGGCGCTGGCGGGGGTTCACGCGGTGAAGCCGGCGTTTCAGGTGCTGATCTATCCGGCGATCCCGAAAAACCTGGCGCTGGGGAAAGAGACGGCGCCGGCGTTTCTGGTTTGCGGAGAGAACGACCGGCAGAATATCTCGCAGGGGCTGCCGGAATTGTACCTGGCGATGAAGAAGGCCGGGGTACCGGCGGAGTTGCATGTTTACGCCGGCGTGGGGCACGGGTTCGGGCTGCGGGCGGACATGAAGGGTCCGGTGAAAGAGTGGCTGATCCGGTTCC